>NZ_LZMG01000317.1:0-20991 GCF_001673615.1 Mycobacterium sp. 1245499.0 | reverse complement strand
CGGTGTCGGTGCAGTGGCGCACCAGCGCGCCGTAGCGTGGCTCGAAGATCCGCAACGGCAGGTCCTGGTCCGGCAGCAGCGCCGATTCCAGCGGAAACATTGCCAGCTCAAGGGATTCCGTCATCAGATTTCCAGTTCGGCCACCAGCGCATCGACGACCGCGCGCAGGTCGCCGTCATGTTCTTCGGCCACCCGGCGCTGCCGTTGGTAGGAGGCCCCGTGGCGGGGTATGTCGGCGACCGCGGCCAGCTCGTCGACGCAGTTCAACCTTTTGGCCACCGGCTCCAACCGGTTCAGCACCTCGTCGAGATCCTCGGTGACCAATCGCTCGTTGCTGTCGGCGTCCAGGATGATCACCGCGTCCAGTCCGTAGCGCGCGGCGCGCCACTTGTTCTCCTGGTTATGCCAGGGCGGCATGCTCGGCAGCGACTCGTCGGCTTCCAGTCGGCGGTCCAGATCGACCACCAGGCAATGGGTCAACGCGACCAGCGCGCCCAGCTCGCGCAGATTGGACACGCCGTCGCAGATCCGCATCTCGAGCGTGCCCAGGTGTGGTGAAGGCCTGATGTCCCAACGGACTTCGTCGACGTGGTCGATGATGCCGGTCTTCTTCTGGTCGTAGACGAAGCGTTCGAACTCCGCCCAGGTCTGGAATTGGAACGGCAGCCCGGCGGTGGGCAGTTGCTGAAACATCATCGCCCGGTTGCTCGCGTAGCCGGTGTCCACGCCCGCCCACCACGGCGAGGACGCCGACAGCGCCAGCAGGTGCGGGTAGTAGTTGAGCAGTGACGTCATGATCGGCATCACCTTGTTCGGCGAGGACAGGCCGACGTGCACGTGCACGCCCCAGATCAGCATCTGCCGTCCCCACCACTGGGTGCGCTTGATCAGTTCGGCATAACGCGGGGCGTCGGTGAGTTTCTGAGAGGTCCACTGCGCGAACGGATGTGCTCCGGCACAGAACAGCTCCATGCCGCGATCCCGCACGATGCGGCGCGCGGGCCCCAGGGTCTGTCGCAGATCCTCCATCGCCTCGCCCGCGGAGTGGCAGATGCCGGTCACCACTTCGACGGTGTTGCGCAGCAATTCCTTGTGTACGCGCGGATTTTCGCCGATCTCGGCGATCACGGCGGTGGCTTCGTTGCTCAGGTCGCGGGTGTGGGCGTCGACGAGGGCGAACTCCCATTCCACCCCGAGGGTCGGCCGCGGGGAACGGGCGAAGTCGATGCGGGTGTCGGCCCGCTTAGCCTGCACCGATGACACCGCACGCCACCCGCTTGCCGGCGTCACCGGTGCTCATCGTCATGTCGTCCGGGCCCGGCGTGCCGCTGGTCTGATTGTTGTGCCCGGATGGGGCGTTGGCGGAGTTGGCCGCACCGGCGTGAATGATGATCGCGGTCTTCTGCCCGGTGAGCAGGTCGTCCATGGCGAAGGCGTCCGTGGTGGTGACCAACGTTCCGGAGCCGTCCTTGCGCACCTGCAGGGTGGGCAGGGCCCCGCTGGCGGGCTCGGCGGTGTGCCCGGGCGCCTGGAAGTGGTCGCCGGCGGACAGGAAGTCGCCCGGCGCGCCGCCGGTCGGGGCGACCGAGTTGGGCTCACACTTGCCGACCTTGTGGATGTGCACATCGTGGAAGCCGGGCGCGAGCACACCGTTGGCGGTCGTCTCGATGGTGACGGTGGCATAGCCGTTGTTGAATTCGAACGTCGCGGTGGCCACCTGGGTGCCGTCCGGCGCCTTCAGGTGCGTGATGATGCTCGGCGCCGCCGCGGGCCCGGGCTCGGAGGCCTTGGCGCCCGACGGCGAGGGCGATCCGGTCCAGATCGCGGGGGTGGTGCCCGGAACCGACGAAGCCTGCTGGGGCGACGAGCAGGCGCCTAACAGCACGACACAACCGGCCAGTACCAATGCGCGCAGCTTGGGCATAGCCAGCAGCCTATCGCCTATCTAGCCCGCGACGAGGACGATGACGCCCGGCGGCTCGCCGCTGAGTGCGGGGATTCGCTGTTCGACCGGTGCACCGCCCAGGTTTTTGGCCACCGCGTCGGCGGTGGCGTGCTCGTCGCCGGCGTCGGTGTAGTAGACCGTGGTGGCCGAGACGTCGGGCACGGTCATGTTGTCGACCTTGGTGACTTTGAAGCCGGCGGACGTCAACTGGTCCCCGGTGCGCTTGGCGACGCCCTCTTTTCCGGAGATGTTGTACACCTGCACGTCGGCCTGCGTGCTCGCCGGCTTGTTGGTCGGCGATGCGGACGCGGAGCTGCTGGCGCTCGCGCTGGACGCCGGCGACGCCGAATCGTCGTCAGAGCTCCCGGACGAACCCAGAGCCTGCCAACCGAGCAGCAGGAAAATGACGCCGAGGAACAACAGCACCATCACCATGGCCCGCAGGGGCAGCCCAGTGGAGTCGGGAACTCGTTCTTTCATCGAGCCCTACTGTAACGAGTCAGGTCACCTCGAAGCCGAGGCGCCGCGCCGCGCGCGCCTTCTGCCTGCTGGCGCGCAGTCTGCGCAGCCGTTTCACCAGCATCGGGTCGGCGGCCAGGGCCTCGGGCCGATCGACGAGCGCGTTGAGCACCTGGTAGTAACGCGTCGCCGACATCGAGAACAACTCCTTGATGGCGTCTTCCTTCACGCCGGCGAACTTCCACCACTGGCGCTCGAAGGCCAGGATGTCGTGCTCGCGGCGGGTCAGCCCATCTGCGATCTCAGAGTCGTCCCCCGATCGATTTGCCCGCGCCATGGCGCTGTCCATATCGCTTCCCCTGGACCCTTCCGGCGAATTCCGAACTGCTCGAATGACTTGACTTAGCTAAGGGCGTGTTTCGGCGAATATTGAAACACGCGCCAAACCCTCAAGCCGTCATCCAGACCCGCGAGTCGGCCGATTGACCAAGATTGCCCAGACGCCGATCGCCGGCCGGGCAGCCCACGGGCGTGCGGTAGCTTAGCCGACCATGGCAGTCGTTCCGATCCGCATCGTGGGAGATCCCGTCCTGCACACCCCGACACAGCCGGTGCCGGTCGCTGCCGACGGTTCGCTGCCGGCGGATCTGGCCGAGTTGATCACCAACCTGTACGACACCATGGACGCCGCGCACGGGGTGGGCTTGGCCGCCAACCAGATCGGGGTCGGCTTGCGGGTCTTCGTCTACGACTGCGCCGACGATCGCGGCCGCACCGACCGGCGGCGCGGTGTCGTCGTCAACCCCGTCCTGGAAACCTCCGAGATACCCGAGACCATGCCCGATCCGGACAACGACGACGAGGGCTGCCTGTCGGTGCCCGGCGAGTCGTTCCCCACCGGGCGCGCCAAGTGGGCGCGCGTCACCGGGCTCGACGCCGACGGCACGCCGATCTCCCTCGAAGGCAACGACCTGTTCGCGCGGATGCTGCAGCACGAGACCGGGCACCTCGATGGTTTCCTCTACCTGGACCGCCTGATCGGCCGGCACGCGCGCGCCGCGAAACGGGCCGTCAAATCCCACGATTGGGGCGTTCCCGGCCTCTCCTGGATGCCCGGGGAGGGACCGGACCCGTTCGGTCACTGATGTTCTCGTGGCCCGACCTCGGCACCCGGGTATCGGTGCGCTACCGGCGCCCGGCCGGTTCGGTGCCGCCGCTGACCGATGCGGTGGGCCACCTGCTGGCGGTCGAACCGATGGTGCGGGTGCGGACGAAGACCGGCGCGGTCGTCGAGTTCGCGGCGTCCGAGGCGGTGGCGTTGCGGGTGCTCACCGACACCCCCATCCGCACCTCCGAGATCCGCGCGCTCGAGCACGCCGCCGCCGCGGCCTGGCCGGGCGCGGAGCACACCTGGCTGGACGGCTGGCTGCTGCGAGCCGGCCACGGCGTCGATCTGGCCGCTAATTCCGCTGTGCCACTGGGCATTTCCGCCCAGGCGAGCACCGTCCCCGCCATCGTCGACTGGTACGAGCGCCGCGGCCTGATGCCGCGGTTGGCCCTGCCCGACCGGATGCTGGCGCCACCCGCGCTGATCGACGAGCGCACGGAACGGCTTGTCGTGCAGGACCTTTCCGATGTGGCCGTCCAGGACGCCGACCCGTCGGTCACGTTGGCGCCGGTCCCCGACGACGGGTGGCTGCGCATCCACGCCGGCGACATTCCCGTCGACGTGCTGACCGCCGTCATCGACGGCGAGCTCGTGTTCGGCACGCATCGCGACGGAGCCGTCGCGCGCGCCGCGGTGACCGAGGCACCCGATGGCGCCCGGTGGGTGGGCATCTCGGAAGTGGGCTGCCCGGCCGGCGCCGACGATCAGGCGGCGGTGCGATTGTGCGAGACGCTGTTGGCGTGGGGCGCCGATCGCGGTGCGACGCGCGGCTACCTGCGGGTGCCCGACACCGGCGAGCGCACGCCCGCCGCGGCGCTGGGTTTCCGGCTGCACCACCGCCGCCGCTACGTCCCGGTGCGCCCGGGCCTCTGGGATAGCGTCTAGGCATGCCCGACCCGCCGCTGCGGCTCGCCACCTGGAACGTGAATTCGATTCGCTCCCGGCTGCCGCGCGTCATCGACTGGCTGGCCCGCGCCGACGTCGACGTGCTGGCCATGCAGGAGACCAAATGCTCCGACAGCCAATTCCCCGCCCTGCCATTCTTCGAACTCGGCTACGAGGTCGCCCACGTCGGATTCAACCAATGGAACGGCGTGGCGATCGCCTCGCGCGTCGGTCTCGACGACGTGCAGATCGGATTCGACGGGCAACCCAGCTGGAACAGCAAGCCCGAAGTCGCCGCGGCCGCGGAGGCCCGCGCCCTCGCGGCGACGTGCGGCGGCGTGCGGATGTGGAGCCTCTACGTTCCCAACGGCCGCGCCCTGGGCGACCCGCACTACACCTACAAACTCGAATGGCTTGCCGCACTGCGAGATTCGGCGTCGGATTGGTTGCGCGACGATCCCAACGCCGCGATCGCACTGGCCGGTGACTGGAACATCGCCCCGCAGGACGATGACGTGTGGAGCATGGATTTCTACGCCGGCGCCACGCATGTCTCCGAGCCGGAGCGCCGCGCGTTCGCCGCGATCGTCGAGGCGCAATTCACCGATGTGGTGCGCCCTTTCACGCCGGGCCCGGGGGTCTACACGTACTGGGACTACACCCGCTTGCGGTTCCCGAAGGGGCAGGGCATGCGCATCGATTTCATCCTCGGCTCGCCGGCTTTGGCCGCCCGCGTGACGGACGCGCAGATCGTCCGCGACGAACGCAAAGGCAAGGCGGCCAGCGATCATGCGCCGGTCCTCGTCGACGTGCGGCGCGACTAGCCGCGTCTCGCAGATACCGGCCGGCGGCAACATCACATTAAGCTCAGGCAAATTTGATGCGGCTTCGCGTTGTCTGCGCGATAGCTTGGTGGCAGGCTTTAAACACCAGAAGTGAAAACCAAATTGCTTTGTTGTTGAGGCTGCCTTCAGCGGGAACCCACCCGCTGCCGACACCGGTTAGCTGCAGAAGCAATCAAAGCCAGGGAGTCATCATGAGTGTCATCGGCGGAGCAGTCCGAGGCGTGAGTCAGGCGGTGAACCGCGCGGCGAACGCGACGACCGCGGCCGCCGGTGCCGTGGGCGGTGCGGCGGTCAACGGAGTCATCGGCGGCGTCACCGGCGCCGCCGAGGGCGTCAAGCGCGGCATGAACAGCGGCAGCCACTCGGCGCCCGCGGCCGCGCTCGCCATCGGCGCACTCGGCGTCGCCGGATTGGTCGAGTGGCCGCTGCTGCTGGCGGTCGGCGGCAGCGCTCTGCTGTTGCAGCGGTTGAGCCGCAAACAGGAGCCCGACACCCGGGCGGTCAAGGCGAACCTGAAATCGGTGCCGGTGGACGCGGCGCCGCCGAAACCGACGCCGCAGGAATCCGCCCCCACGAAAACCGCGCCCGCGAAGGCCACCAAGTCGACGGCCAAGAAGACGGCCGGACGCCGGGCGGGCACCACGCGGTTGCGCAGCACCAACTAGGCGGACCCGCCGATCAGCCGATCGCCCGGCTGATCACCGCCGGGGCCAACTGCCGCGATGTCCAGCGCACCAGGCGCTCTGGCTCGTGCGCACTGGGATCCGGACAGCCGGCTCCCCGAACCGGCCGGGATGGCGCCGTCGCGCCGCGTCGAGGCGCCCCGTCGCTGTGCCGAATCTCGACCACCCCGACGCGCCACAACAGCGCATAGAGTTCGACTAGTGGCACCCTCAGCACCGAAGCAAACGAGGAAACTAGCGGATCGCCCCCGGTGCCGGTCATCGTCGACATAAGTCCGACGGTGGACGCGCGACCCAGCGAGATGGGAAACCCTTCGTTACCGAAAGGCAAATGATGGCGGAAAAGAAGTCGCGGCGCGGCACGTCCCAGCGCGAGGCGGTGGACAAGATCCGCGCGGGTGAGACTTTCGCGGTGAATCTGCCGGCGATCGGCCAGGTGGAAATCCCCAGGCCAGAGCAGTTGGCCTACTTCGGCGGGCTGGCGGCCCTGGCGGCCCTCGAACTCATCGACTGGCCGGTGGCCCTGGTCATCGCCGCCGGACATTTCCTGGCCGCCAACCACCACAACAAGCTCTTGGAGGAGCTCGGCGAGGCGATGGAGGAGGCCTAGCCGGGCTGGTTCGCCGCGGCGCTTCCCCCGAGCGCGCGGTCGAACCGCAGGGTGACCCGCGTGCCGGCCGCGGTCCGCAGCGTCTCGACGCCGTCGGCCAGTCCGCTCATCAGCGTGAGCCCGCGTCCGCGTCGGCGGCTGCGCAGGCTGGCCGACGAATCGCCGCTCCACTGGCCGGTGTCGCTGACGGTGATCACCACCGTGTCCTGATACAGGAACGCCTCGATCGACACCGTCTGGCGCGGCTCGTTGCGGCTGCCGTGTTCGATCGCATTGGTGACCGCTTCGCCGGTGGCCAACAGGATGTCGGTTTCGCGGTGCGGCGCGACGACGATGGTGTTCAGCCAATCGCGCAGCTGTCCGCGCGCGACGGGAATGTGAGCCGGCGCGGCCGGCAGCACGGTGGCGAAGCTGCCCGCGGCGAGGTGGCTCGGGCGCAGCGCGAGCACCACGACGTCGTCGCGGTAGCCCGTCGGCGGGGCCATCCGCGACAGCAGCTCCGCACAGACCGACTCGACCGGCAGGCCGGCGCACTGCTCCGCCGCCGCCCGCAGGCGCGCGAACCCGTCGTCGAGGCTTTCACCGGGCCGTTCCATCAGTCCATCGGTATACAGCAGGATCAACCCGCCGGGCGGCAGCTGCGCGGTCGCGGTGTTGCTGGGCGGCCGGCTCGTCGCGTCGTGGGTTCCGCGTCCGGTCACCGACACCGGGGCGCGCCGGCCCGACTCCAAAAAGGTCGCGCGCCCGTCGGGCAGCACCAGCAGCGGATAGGGATGCCCGGCGCAGCTGTAGCTGACGGTGGCGCCACCGCCCTGGCCGTCGGTGTCGATCAGGGCGTAGGCCACCGTCGCACACCGGGCGCCGTCGACGCTGGCGCCGTATCGGTCCAGCGAACCGAGCACCGCGTCCGGCTCGCCCGCGGTGAGCGCGGAGGCGGCGACCGCGGCACGCAACCGGCTCATCACGATCGCCGCGGCCAGCCCGTGCCCGACGACGTCGCCGACCGAGATCGCGATCCGGCCGGAGTGGTCCAGCGGGGTGACCGAATACCAGTCGCCGCCGACCCGCATCGCCTCCCCCGCCGGCTGGTAGACGGCCGCGACAACCGCGGCGGTGGAGCCGCGGTCCAGATCAAGCAGGTGCTCCTGAAAGTCGATGGCGATCTCGTGTTCGCGGGCCATCAGCCGCACGCGGTCCAGGGCCGCCGACGTCAACTCGGCGATCCGGGCGAAGGTGTCGAGGTCGGCGGCGTCGAATTGCCGGGGCTGCGGCCACAACAGCGCCAGCACCCCGAGGATGCGGCCAGAGCCGTCGCGCAGCGGATGGCTCACGCAGGCGCGGATGCTCGCCGCGCTGTCCCGGACGGCGTGCTCGTAGCGCGGGGGCAGGTCGAACGTGTCGGTGACGATCATCGGCTCGCCGGTGCGCGCGACGTCCGCGCCGATCAGCGGAGCATCGAGGGCGACGACGTGGTAGCGGTCCCGAAACTCCGCGGGCAGGTCACCGGCGTATTCGAACCGCAGATAGTCCTCGCCGTCGAGGACGCCGATCGCGACGGCACCGGCGTCCCCGGAACCGAAGGAGGAGCCCAGCAGGGCGTCCATGATCCCGCCGGCCGAGCTGGTGGCTTGCAGCGCCGAGTCGAGGTGCACCAGCTCCGAGGCCAGCCGCGACTGCGCCTCGCGGCGTTGCCGGTCACGCTCGCGGCCCACCGCGGACAACCTCGACGCCAGCCGGTCGATCAGCTCCTGGGACCGGAACGGCTTGGGCAGGTAGTCGTCGGCGCCACCGGCGTAGCCCTCGCTGACGGCCTCCGCGCCGGCCCGGGCGGACAGCATGAGGATCGGCGTGGGCGCCAAGTCCGGGTCCGCGCGAACGGCGGCGACGAAGCCGAAGCCGTCGAGTCCGGGCATCATCACGTCGGTGACGATCGCGTCCGGACGCAGGTTGCGGGTCGCGGCCAGCGCCGACTCGCCATCCGCGACCGACACCGTCTCCCAGTGGGTCGACAACACCCGCTCGAGGTGGGCGCGCATGTCGGCGTTGTCGTCGGCGATCAGCACCACCTGGCGGGTCGCCTCGGGTGTGGCGGCCGGTTCGGCGACGGGCATCACCCACTGACTGGCCTCGGCGACATACGGATTGGTCTCGTTCGGCCCGGCAGGCGACGGGTCGACGACCGCACCCGAGGTCGACCGCGGTACCCGGATCGTGACGGTGGTGCCATGGTCCAATTCGCTGTCGATCTCGACCGTGCCGCGGTGCAGGTCGACCAGCCCGCGCACCAGAGACAACCCGATCCCGGTGCCCTCGACGCTGCGCCCACGCACGTTGTCGGCCCGGTAGAAGCGCTCGAACAGCAGCTTGAGATCCTCGGCACCGATGCCGACTCCGGTGTCGCGCACGGCGATCACACAGTCCCCGGATTCGGTTCGCACCCGCACCGAAATCGAGCCCCGCAGCGTGTATTTGACCGCGTTGGACAGCAGGTTGAGAACGATCGTCTCCCACATCGCCGGATCGACGTCCGCCAGGGCCGGCGCGCAGTCCAGCTTCAGCTCGAGCCCGGCCCGGTGGCACAGCTCGGTGAACGACGACGCGATCTGCGCGGTGAGCGCGCCGACGTCGGTGCACACCAGCTTCGCGTTGGCCCGGCCGGCCTCGATGCGGGAGAAGTCGAGCAGCGAGTCGACCAGGCGCTGCAGACGCCGCGCGTTGCGCGCCGCGGTGGTAAGTCGCTCCTCGAGAACGCTTTCCGGCGCCGCGTCCAACAGCGCGTCGTCCAGCGGTCCGAGCAGCAGGGTCAGCGGGGTGCGAAACTCGTGGCTGACGTTGGTCAGGAACGCGGTCTTGGCCCGGTCCAGTTCGGCCAACGCATCCGCGCGGTGCCGCTCTTGCTCGTAGGACACGATCGAGGCGAACGTCGACGTCAACTGGTCGGCCAGCAGCTGGCAGAACCCCTCAAACTGGGTGTCCAAAGGGCGCCGCGGGCTGGCGCCGACCACCAGCGCCCCCGCGGGCGAGGCCTCCCCCAGCGGTAACACCAGAGCTTCCTGCGGGCAGTCGGCGCCCAGCGCCGCTTCGATGCCGGAGATCGTGCCGGCGACGTCACCGATCACCTGCATCTCGGCCCGGGTCCGCGACGCCGCATCCCAGTCGGTCAGCTCCGCCAGTTCGCCTGGCAGCAGCGCCGACACCGATGGCGTAGCCCCGCGCAGCGTGACCCTTCCCGTCGCGCCGTCGTCGGCGTACACGGCGATGAACGACAGGTCGGCCGGTTGGCCGGCGCACACCCGCACCGCGACGCCGACCGCGTCGTCGATGCTGCGGCTCTCGACGATCGCGGAGGCGACCGTGTTGAGCAGGTGCAGGCGGCGCTCGCTCAGCACCCGCTCGGTGGTCTCGTAGGAGGGGCAGAAGATGCCGAAGGGTTTGCCGTCGGCGCCGATCAGCGGGCTGTAGGTGAAGGTGAAGTACCGCTCGACGCGCCGCCCGGCGGTCACCATGGGCAGCATCAGGTCCCGCGACCAGGTCGCCTCCCCGGTCGCGACGACGCCGGCGAGCATCGGGGCGATCGAATCCCAGATGTCCCACCACACCTCGCGGCCGGGTTTGGCGAACGAGTCGAGCTTGTCGCCGAGGATCTCGATGTAGGCGTCGTTGTACACCACGAACAAGTCTTCGGTGCCCAGCCAGAGCACCAGCGGGAACCGCGACGCCAGCGTCGTGGCGACCGCCGCCCGCATCTGTCCGGACCAGTCTCGCGGCGGCCCCAGCGGATGAGCGTCCCAGTCGTATTCGGCGAACCGCCGGCCCATCTCACCGCCCAACGAAACGGCAGCGGCCAGGTCGGCCGGCAGTCGCGAGTTCATGGCTGGCGTCTTCGCTGCAACGCCGCGGACAGGGTGGGGTAGATGTCGAACACCCGGTCCAACTCGGTGACCTGGATCGGCCGCAGCACCTGGTCGTGGTCGGCGACCAGTCGTACCCCGGTCCCGCCGGCTTTGGCGTCCTCATGACAGTCGAGCACCGCGTTCAGCGCCGCGCTTCCGAAGAAATCGACAGCCAGCAAGTCGATCACCACCGGGCGCACCGGCGGGGTGGAGGCCAGCCCGAGCGCGGTGGTCAGGTGAGCGGCAAGCTCACCGACGTTACTGGAGTCGACATCGCCTTTGACGCTCACGATCACTACGTCGTCGTGGGCCTCGTGTCCGACCGCCAACAACTTTCATGCCTTTCGCCGCAGCCAACGTTGGGATCTGCTGCCGCTAAGCCCGACGACGCGGCACAGATGCGCGGTCGCGCATCGCAGATGACCCGAGAGTAACCCGTACCCGAACTGCCCGTTTATCGATTCGCCGGTTACCCGCCGGGCTCGGCCGGAATCCTCTCGTGCGCGGTCAGCAGCAAATGATCGAACTGGCTCTGCAGAATCGCCGCCGGTGCCGGCAGGGCGGCCATATCGGCGAGCAGCTGCCTGGCCAGTGACCGCAGTTTCACGTTGGTCTCCTGCGAGCGCCACTGCAGCACCCGGAACGCCTGCTCGGCGCTGACCCGGTAGACGTACATCAGCACGCCCTTGGCCTGTTCGATGGCCGCGCGGCTCTCGAACAGGTCGGGCAGCGCGGTGTCGAGCACCTCCTGGCGGGCCTCGTCGAAGGAGTTGGTGAGGTCGATGTAGTAACCCGCGGTGCCCAGCACGGCGCCCGACTCGTCCAGCATGCGGTCGGCCACGACGATCGCATCGTGCATCGCGCCGGCGGTGTCGATGAACCGGTGCCGGCTCGAGAACGACTCTTCGGATTGCAGGGCGTGGTCGAGCAACTCCTGCACATGCGCGCGGTCGTCGGGATGCTTGTGCGACAGCAGCAATTCGGTCGTCGGCTCGACCTCACCCGGCTGGTAGCCGTGCATCCTGGCCACCTCGTCGGACCATTCCCACCGCTGGCCCACGAACCAGAAGCGGAAGGCGCCGATGTTCAGGTATCCGGGGGCCGGCTCGGTCGGCTCGGAAAATCGCACGTCGCCCGCGCCGGATGACGATTCCCCTGTTCGCCTGCGCTGTTGCACGGTTGCATTTTTCCACTAAGGGAACGCCTTCGGCTACTGCCCCGGGTGAAAAGGCCATCACACCCTGCCGTGCGGTCGGCCGTAGGGGTAACGTCGCGTGCGGACCCATCCATACGACGCGGGAGCGCACGCCGAGTGCGCTGAGAGGACGGCTCGGGGCCGTCGACCGTACGAACCTGACCGGGTAATGCCGGCGTAGGGAGATGAAAAATGACTGATGTCCTTTCCGGAATTGCGTCGGGCAGTGCCTCGCACAGCGTGGAGCCGGCCGTCACCACCGGACCCATCTGGGGCAGCAGCAAGGCCTACCGCGAGATCGAGGGCCCGGGTGGGGTGACGCTGCGGGTACCGCTGCGGCGGGTGCACCTGTCCAACGGCGAGGACTTCGACCTGTACGACACCTCGGGGCCCTACACCGATCCGGAGGCGACGATCGATCTGACGGCCGGACTGCCGGCGCGGCCCGGCGTGGTCCGCGATCGCGGGACGCAGCTGCAGCGCGCCCGCGCCGGCGAGATCACCGCCGAGATGGCCTACATCGCCGCGCGCGAGGGCATGCCCGCCGAGCTGGTGCGCGACGAGGTCGCCCGGGGCCGCGCGGTCATCCCGGCCAACCACAACCACCCCGAGATCGAGCCGATGATCATCGGCAAGGCGTTTGCGACCAAGGTGAACGCAAACATCGGCAACTCGGCGGTGACATCATCGATCGCCGAGGAGGTCGACAAGATGGTGTGGGCCACCCGGTGGGGCGCCGACACCATCATGGACCTGTCCACCGGCAAGAACATCCACGAGACCCGCGAGTGGATTCTGCGCAACTCGCCGGTGCCGGTCGGCACCGTGCCCATCTATCAGGCGCTGGAAAAGACCAAGGGCGATCCGACCGAACTGACCTGGGAGCTCTACCGCGACACCGTGATCGAGCAATGCGAGCAGGGCGTGGACTACATGACCGTGCACGCCGGTGTGTTGCTGCGCTACGTGCCGCTGACCGCCAAGCGGGTCACCGGCATCGTGTCGCGCGGCGGCTCGATCATGGCGGCATGGTGCCTGGCGCATCACCGGGAGTCGTTCCTGTACACCAACTTCGACGAGCTCTGCGAGATCTTCGCCCGCTATGACGTCACCTTCTCCCTGGGCGACGGCCTGCGGCCGGGCTCGATCGCCGACGCCAACGACGCCGCGCAGTTCGCCGAGCTGCGCACCCTAGGCGAGCTGACCAAGATCGCGAAATCCCATGGCGTGCAGGTGATGATCGAGGGCCCGGGCCACGTCCCGATGCACAAGATCGTCGAGAACGTGCGGCTGGAAGAGGAGTGGTGCGAGGAGGCCCCGTTCTACACGCTAGGCCCGCTGGCCACCGATATCGCCCCGGCCTACGACCACATCACCTCGGCGATCGGCGCGGCCATCATCGCCCAGGCCGGCACCGCGATGCTGTGTTACGTGACCCCCAAGGAACACCTGGGGCTGCCGGACCGCAAGGACGTCAAGGACGGGGTGATCGCCTACAAGATCGCCGCGCACGCAGGCGATCTGGCCAAGGGCCATCCGCACGCGCAGGAGCGTGACAACGCGTTGTCGCAGGCGCGCTTCGAGTTCCGGTGGAACGACCAGTTCGCGCTGTCGCTGGACCCGGACACCGCGCGGGAGTATCACGACGAGACGCTGCCGGCCGAACCGGCCAAGACCGCGCACTTCTGCTCCATGTGCGGGCCGAAGTTCTGCTCGATGCGCATTACCCAGGACGTTCGCGACTACGCCGCCAAACACGGGCTCGACAGCGAGGAAGCGATCGAGGCGGCCATGTCCGAGGGCATGGCGGAGAAGTCGCGCGAGTTCGCCGAGCAGGGCAACCGGGTGTATCTACCGCTGGCACAGCAGTGATCGCAAGCGCGGCCGTGGCGATCGCAAGCGCGGCCGTGGCGATCGCCAGCGCGGCGAAGCCGGGCGCAGCGGGTCGCCACCATCGGGCGAAGCCGGGCGCGGCGGGTCACCGCCATCTGACAGCGGTGATCGCAAGCGCGGCGCAGCCGGGCGCGGCGGGTCACCGCAATCTGACACAGTGACGTTCCTGCCGCTGCCCGCGCCCGGCACGACGCCGCGCCGGGTGCTGTCCATCGCCGGGTCGGACTCCGGGGGCGGCGCGGGCATCGAGGCCGACATGCGCACCATGGCGCTGCTGGGTGTGCACGCGTGCATCGCGGTCACCGCCGTCACCGTCCAGAACACGTTGGGCGTGCGGAGTTTTCACGAGGTGCCTGCCGAGGTCGTCGCCGGGCAGATCGAGGCCGTCGTCGGCGACATCGGCATCCAGTCCGCGAAGACTGGGATGCTGGCGTCGCCGCGAATCATCGACACCGTGGCCACCACGTGGCGCGGGCTGGGGTTGTCGGTGCCGCTCGTCGTCGATCCGGTGGCGGCGTCGATGCACGGCGACGCGCTGATGGCGCCGGCGGCGCTGGATTCGCTTCGCACCCAATTGTTTCCGTTGGCGACGCTGGTGACACCCAATCTCGACGAGGTGCGGCTGCTGGTCGACGTCGACGTGGTGGACGCCGAGTCGCAGCGGGCGGCGGCCAAGGCGCTGCATGCGCTGGGCCCGCAATGGGTGCTGGTGAAGGGTGGTCACCTGCGGTCCTCGGAGCGCAGCAGCGACCTGCTCTACGACGGCGCCGATTTCTACGAGTTCGATGCCCAGCGGATCGCGACGGGAAACGACCACGGCGGTGGCGACACGCTCGCCAGCGCCGTGGCGTGCGCGCTGGCGCACAACTTCACCGTGCCGGACGCCGTCGAGTTCGGCAAGCGCTGGGTGACCGAATGTCTGCGCGCCGCATACCCACTGGGCCACGGGCACGGCCCCGTCTCCCCGCTGTTTCGGCTGTCGTGATCGCATGAATCTCGACGAGATCGCGGGTGTCGCGCACGAGCCCACGGGGCCGCCGACGGGCGTGGTGGTACTGACCCACGGCGCCGGCGGCAACCGGGATGCCGTTCTGCTGCAGCAGGTTTGCGACGAGTGGGCGCAACGGGGCTGGCTGGCGGTGCGCTACAACCTGCCCTACCGGCGCCGCCGGCCCGCCGGGCCGCCGTCGGGTTCCGCCGCCGCCGACCGGGCCGGCATCGTCGAGGCCATCACGGTGTGCCGCGGCCTGGCCGACGGCCCGCTGATCGCCGGCGGCCATTCCTATGGCGGCCGGCAGACGTCCATGGTCGTCGCGGCCGGCGAGGCGGCGGTGGACGTGCTGACGCTGTTCTCCTATCCGGTCCATCCGCCGGGCAAACCCGAACGCGCGCGCACCGAGCACCTGCCCGACATCACGGTGCCGACCGTGTTCACGCACGGCACGTCGGATCCGTTCGGCACGCCCGACGAACTGCGCGCCGCGGCCGCCCTGGTCACCGGCACGACCGCCGTCGTCGAGATCGCCAGCGCCCGCCACGATCTGCGGTCCAGGACGTTGAACGTGCCGGCGTTGGCCGTCGATGCCGCGCTGCAGCTGCTCGGACGGAAATAGACAGTCAAAACTGGACAGTTTTGGCTGTCTAAAATAGAGTGGTCGTGTGGATGGCATCAGCGAGTCCGCGGTAGCGGCGGCACGCGACATCAGGGTGGTGTTCAGCCGGTTACGGCGCCGGCTGAAGGACATCGCGACCGACGGTCTGACGCCGTCACAGACCGCGGTGCTCACCCGGTTGTGGAAAGAGGGCCCGTCGTCGGCCAGCGTATTGGCCGGCGCCGAACAGGTGCGCCCGCAGTCGATGGCCACCATCCTGGCCGCCCTGGGCCAACGCGGGCTCATCGAGCGCAAGCCGGATCCGAATGACGGCAGGCGCCAGGTGGTTTCGCTGACCCCGGCGGGCAAACGGCGTGCCGAAAGCGGCCGGCGCGCCCGCGAGGAGTGGTTGGCCCGCGCCATCCACGAGCGCTACACCGAAGCCGAGCGGCGCGTCATCGTCGACGCACTGTCGCTACTCGAGCGCTTGACCGAGCAATGAGGACGCGAAAGGACCTGAGCGACAATGGAACTGGGATTGCATTTTATCGACTTCCTACCGGGAGACCCGGCCCGGCTGGGCCCGACGCTGGCCCAGGCGGCCAAGGCGGCCGAGCAGGGCGGCGCGACGCTGTTCACGCTGGCCGACCACTTCTTTCAAATGGAAGCCATGGGACGGGCGGAGGATCCGTTCCTGGAGGGGTACACGTCACTGGGCTTTCTGGCCGGACAGACGACGACAATCGAGCTGAGCCTGTTGGTCACCGGCGTCACCTACCGTTATCCAGGTTTGCTGGCCAAGGCCGTCACGACGCTGGACGTCTTGTCGCAGGGCCGATCGATGTTGGGACTCGGCGCGGCCTGGTACGACCGAGAACACGCCGCCCTGGGCTTTCCGTATCCGCCGGTGAGCCAACGCTTCGAGATGCTCGAGGAGACACTGCAGATCTGCCGGCAGATGTGGAGCGACAACGACGGCCCGTACCAAGGCAAGCACTATCAGCTGGCCGAGACAATCTGTGCGCCCCAACCAATTCGGCGTCCCCCGGTGCTGATCGGCGGGGACGGTGAAAAAAAGACGCTGCGTCTGGTCGCGCAATACGCCGACATCTGGAATTCCACGGTGACCGAGGTCGACGCGATCAAGCACAAGATCGAGGTGCTCAACCGTCATTGCGAGGCGGTCGGCCGCGACCCCGGCGAGATCCGCAAGACGGTCGGCTACTTCGTCAATCCGTTCGAGGACCTGGACGGGTATTTCCGGACCGTCGAGGGCTACGCCGGACTCGGCGTCGAGCTGGTCAATGCCGGTCCGTTCCCCGGTAATCCGGATCCGGTCGGCTTCGTTCGACGCCTGGGCGACGAAGTGATTCCCCGGCTCGCCGAAATCGGTTGACCCGGTTGGTGATCGGTTAACCGGGATAGCGCGAGTAACAGGCGTCCGCGTTGCCCGTCACGCCGCCGCGGAACGCAGCGATCCGGGTGAATCCGGCCGGCACACTGGTGCCGTCCGCGTCGCTGGCGACCAGATGGTTGGTGAGCAAGCCGGCGACGGCCTCGTCGAGATCGCCTGCGGTCAGCAACAATTGGTTGTGCGAGGGCAGGTCGATCGGCTCGGCCATCTTGCGATGCACCACACCGGTCAGGCACGCGGTGCGCAGCGCGGTCCACGGGCTCTGCATCGGCAGGCCACGTTCATGCTGCACGGCCAGCGCGTATCTCGACATCACCACCGACAGCGCGGTGTCGTCGCCCTGCGGCAGGGTCTGTTGCTTCTCGTCGGCGAGCGTGCCCATGGCGGCGAGGCCGGGCAGGTCGACCACGATGGTGTTGGTGCCCGGGCAGTAGGACGCCGGCGGGGTGGCCTTGGCGTCCGGGCACTCGGCCGGCTGGTAGGACAGCGCCGGCGGGCTGGCCGGGGCGAAGATCTTTCCCAGCAGCTCCATGAGATTCGACAAGGTGTCCTGGTTGATGGGCACCTCGCCGGTTTCGGGTGCGCCGGTGCTGGAGTCGACCCGCAGGGCGTTCGGCAGGTCGCCGCGGCGCTTCTCGATCTCCTTGCGGTTGATCGCCGCACAGGCCGAGGCGCCGTTGAGGAATCCCATTTGGAAGGCGCTGATCCGGTCCAGGGCCGACCCGTGGGCGTCGTCGTTCTCGGTCTCGCTGTCCATGACGGGGTCCCGCGTGGTGATGATCCCGGCCAGCACGTGGTCGAGCCCGTCGGCGGTGCTCAGCGTGAAGCGCGGCGACTTGCCGTCGGCGACCCAGTACAGATAGACGCCCGCGAAGCAGTCGGCCTGCTGCTCGCGGACGATGGTCGCGTCGCGTCTGGTCACCAGCTTCGCCATCTGTTGCAGCGCGTGCCCGAATTCGTGTGCCAGCACGCCGGTGACGGACATGTCACCGAAATACTTCTGCGCCATGGGCATGAATACGCCGCGGTCCCAGGCGATCAGGTTGCACTTGCCGGTGTAGAAGGCGTTGACGAGCTTGTAGGTGTCGTTGTGGCACACGATCGGGCTGCTGGGATCGGTGGAGTTGTAGGACACCATCTTGCTGAGCGGAACGAACTTGCCCTGCAGCGATTGGTCATACACCGACTTCCAGTAGTCCTCGATGTCGTTGACCGACAGCAGTGCGAGTGTGTCGATGGGGCCGTTGTCGGTGTTGAGCACCTTGCCGGTGGGACTGGGCGCGTTCGACCGGATCCCGCTGGGTCCGTTGGTCGCGGGCAGCCCCCCGACCAGAAACGGATCGTTGAGCATCGACAGCGCGCGTCCGTCGACGAAGGTCGTGCAGCCGGCCACCAGGAGTGCCGCCGCCGCCCACACGAGGGCCGACCTGAGCGCATGGCTTTTCATGACCAACCTCATCCCGACCGGCTACGACGCAGCATCAAGGAAACTCATCCTAGAGGCATCGACCATAACGGGCAGCAGGAATCGGGCGACCCAGCAAACGTCGACACGAACGCGGCAACCGATGCCGCTAGCGTTCCAGCGCCCGTGCGCAGTGGTCGAGGATGGCGCGGAAGGTCCAGCGGAACAGCGGCGACGTGACCGCCTCGGTCACCTTGCCGCCCCCGCTGGCCGGAACCGTGTAGGCGGTCTCCCAGTCGACGTGCGCGCCGTCGCCCGACGAAGTGATCGTCACGGTCCCGCCCTCGTGATTCGAGGCGGGTATCGAGCGGACGACGAGGTAGGAGTAGTTGTGCGGCGGCTCGTAGGCGGTGATCCGTTCGCGCAACCACACGCCCAGCCCCGTCACTTCGCGCACTGCCCCCACGCCTGGGCCCGACGAGCCGTCGGCCCAGCCGGCCCTGAGCAGCAACGGAGCGGTGGTCAGGTTGGCCGGGTCGGTCAGCCAATCGAAGACGCGTTGCGGCGCCGCCGCGACGGTGCGCTCTACGTGAATCTGGACCATGCGCTCCCCTGCCCTGCGATGCCGACGGGTGTCACCGACATGCTAAACGGTGGGCGGTCGCGGTTCAGGGCACCCGGGTGCGATGCCTCTTGTTGTGCGGCGGCACGCCGTTGACCCCGCCGATGGATTCCGCGTAGCTGCCGACGACGAACCCGACGCCAGAACCCATGACCGCCAACGCTTCCCGGTTGATGTTGTCGACGGTGTCACGAGGGCTCTGGAAGTTGGGATCGAACGCCACGCCGGCCTGACCACCCCATAACCGGGCCTGCACGGGGCTCTTCGGCTGCGCGGCGCCGGTGGTCATGCCGCCGACCGGCACGCCGGCCACCATGAACGGGTGGTAGTCGGCCCTGGTATCCAACGGCAGGTCGGCGGGACGTTTGCCGGCGAGGTTCAGATAACCGGCCAGCGTGCGTTCGATGCCGGCCGATCCCTCGGGCACGTCCGCGGCCGAGACGTTGGGTGAGGGCGGGCCGGACTGATCGCCGTCGTCGGTGAAGAATCCCGCGTTCGGCGACCCCAGCATGGTGAAGTTGAGGTACAGCGCGATGTCGTTGAGTTGGTCGTGGTCCATGCCGAACACGTAGTCCATGACGCCGTTGCGGCCGTCCTCGTCGGCGCCCCAGAACACGAACCGCACCGCGTTGGTGACCGGGGCGAGCGGGCCCAGTTGCAGCGCCGTCTGCAAAACGGCGGCCACCCCGGAGCCGTCGTCGTTGATCCCGGGCCCGGCGCGGGAGCCGTCCAGGTGGGCGCCGACCACGACGACGTCGTGGGCCGACCCGGTCTTGGTCTGCGCCACGACGTTTCGCGAAGTGATGTTGACGTTCTGCGCATCCAGCACCAGGCGTACCGGTGCCGTGGAGCCGGACAGCGCGGCGGCGCCGTAGGCGCCCAATACGGCGACCGGCACGGTCAGCTGCTTGAAGTAGCCGGGGGTGAACAGGGTGGGCGGCGCGCCGCGCCCGGTGGGTGAACTGAGCACGATCAGTGCGCTGGCGCCCTTGGCCACCGCGCTGTTCTGTTTGTCGACCACCGAACAGTGCGCGTCGTCGACGACGGCGATCGCCCCTTTGGGCAGCGGCGACGGGTAATCGGTGGCCGCGCAGCCCGAGGGCTGGGCCGGCCGGACCGGCTGGCCGGTCAGTCCGCCGGGTGGCGTTTGGACCAGCAGCGAGGCCTGGTCGACCGAATAGGTACGACCCGCAACGGTCAGCGCCGGCTTACCCAACGACACGGTGTAGAGCCGGTCGAACTGCGGCGTCTGTACGTCGAAACCCTTGTCTCGCAGTGTCTTAGCCACGTAGTCCACGGTGGCGTTGAAGCCGGGTGTGCCGTCTGCGCGGTTGCCGCCGTTGGCGTTGGCGATGTTCTGCAGGGCGCGCAGATGGGTCAGCAGGCCCTCGACGTTCACCCGTTTGGCCAAGCTGTGCGCTAGGTCCGGGGTGGCCGTCGGCTGCCCCGGCCGGGTGTCCGAACACCCGGCCACCAGCGCGGCGAGCAGCAGCGCGGTCGCGACCAGCCGGGACATCATGACTTGGCGAGCACGTGCCGGACCCGGTCCGCCATGGCGGGGACGCCGTTGTGCCCGCCGAGGTCCTGCGCGTACAGACCCATCGCGTAGGCCACACCACCGCCGTTGATTCCCAGTGCGGTGCGGTCGATGTGGTCGAGGGTGTCGGTCTTCTGGTGGTAGTTGGGGTCGAACGGTTGATCGGCGGCGCCGCCCCACAACTTGGCCTGGTCGGCGGACATCTTCCCCTCCGCCCCCGAGAACAGGCCGCCGGCGGGGACGCCCGCCAGGGTGAACCCGTCGTAGTCCGACCGGCCGTCGAACGAGGTGTCCTGCGCGGTCTTGCCGGCCGACTTCAGGTAGGCGACCAGCGTGCGCTCGATACCGGCCGAGCCCTCCGGCACCACCGGCTGGCCTCGCGCGTCCGCGGGCAGCGATTGGTCGCCGTCGTAGGTGAAATAACCGGGGTTCGGCGATGCGAGCATGTCGAAATTGAGGTACAGCGCAAGGTTTTTCAGCGCCGTCAGGTCCAGCGACTCGACGTAGTTGCGCGACCCGATCAGTCCGAGTTCCTCGGCACCCCAGAAGCCGAACCGCAGCGCGTTGCGCACCGGTGGTGAATTCCCCAGTCGCACAGCGGTTTCCAGCACCGCGGCCACGCCCGATCCGTTGTCGTTGATGCCCGGCCCGTCGGGAACGCTGTCCAAGTGGGCCCCGGCCATCACCACCATCAAACTCAACGCGAGCGTCCAAAGCTTCCGCGCCCGCAACGTGATTGCGCAGACCAAGACCGGGTCGGCGACCGACGTGGTGATGGCCGGGGCCCACTTGGACAGCGTTCCCGACGGGCCGGGCATCAACGACAACGGATCGGGCGTGGCCGC
>NZ_LZMG01000316.1:0-22125 GCF_001673615.1 Mycobacterium sp. 1245499.0 | reverse complement strand
GGCTCAGCGAGCGCGTGCTGGCCTACAGCGGGGTGGCGCAGAAAGACCAGCCCGCCGCTCAGATCAGGCTGGGCGAGGCTCGGGTGCGGCTGAGTTCACTGCGGGCGCTGGGGCTCGGACCGCCGACGAGATCGAGTCGATCGTCGTCAGCGGCGAACGGGTGAGCCGGTCGGTGCGGGCCGACGCGCGGTTGGCGGCCGCGCGCACCGTGCACGAAAGCCGGGCGATCATCGCCGATCTCATGGAGGCCGCGGGCGCCAGCGCACACTTCTTGTCGAGCCCACTGCAGCGCGCCAAGCGCGACGTGGATATCGCCGCGGGACATGTCGTGTTCGACTACGACACCAGTCGAGAGTTGGCCGGGGCGTTGGCGATTGGCGCGAAGATCTCACCCATCGCCATGATCTGATTTGGCTTGGCCCGTCCCCGACTCGCCCAGCATCACGGCCAGGAATCTTTCTCGTTGAGCCACCGAGCGGGCCTGCTCGGCCGAGGTCGTGAGGTGCAGCAGGCCGATCCCTGCGGCGAAGGTCAGTTCGGCGCGCAGTCTGGCGTCCTCGTAGCTCAAACCGTAGTCGCAGTAGGCCTTTATCACGGTGCGCAGCAGCAGCCGGTCGGCGGCGCGGATGTTCTCGGCCGCCACCGGGTCCAGGCGGGCCCATTCGCGCATCGCCCGCTCGAGCACCCAGTATTTGGGGCTGACCAGCGTTTCGGTCAGGGCCGACAGCCGTTCCCGCGGAGGTAGCCCGTCGAGCTCGGTCAGCGCCTGACGGTCGCGCTCCAGGAATTTGTTCCACGACTCGACCAGTGCGGCCCGATACGCTTCGATGTCCTCGAAGTGCCAGTAGAAGCTGCCGCGGGTGACACCCGCCTGCTGGCAGAGGCGTTCGACCTTGAGTGCGCGCACTCCCTCATGGGCAAGGACGGTGTAACCCACCTCGAGCCAGTCCTCGGCTGACAGGCGGGTCGACGGCTGCTTGCGCTCCACCATTCCATGGACATTACGGGAGGCCCCCCTGGTCGGAGGGAAGATTAGGCAATCTCGGTAATTACTTTTCGCCTGACCCCGTCGGCGGGACGGGGAGCCGGGCGGTCTCGTCGAGGTCCACGTCGAGCGCGTTGAGCATCAGCGCCAGGCCCGCGTATCGGGCGATGACCATCAGCGCTTCGACGGTGGCCTCCGAGCCGAGGGCGGTGTGCACTTCTTGGAAGAGCGGTTCGGCGACGCGGCGGGTGGTCACCAGTTCGGTCGTCAGGTCTAGCACCGCCAGCTCGGTAGCGTCGAATTGGCTTGTTTTCCAGTCGGATTCGGAGGTGATGGCGTCGATCTCGGTGCGGTCGACTCCCACCGTTTGTGCGACGTCCTGGTGTTGGCCGAGTTCGTAGGGGCAGTCCATCAGGTAGGCGGTGCGCAGCACGATCAGTTCGCGAAGCCTTCTGGGCAACACCGGGCTGGTCAGCGCGGCGTCGCCGGCCACCATCCAGCCGGTGAACACCTTTTCGGCGTTGGCCAGCGCGCGGTACACGTTGAGATTGCCCCGCCGCGCGGTTAACTCGCGGGCTCTGTCGGGCATCTGTTCGGGCTGGCGATACGGGATCCGGGTCACTTTGGCAGTTCCTGGTCGGGGCTGGAAAAGCTCGGGGTGTCGATCTCGAGGTCGACGGCGTTGAGCACGAGCGCCAGGCCGTAGTAGCAGCTGACGATCATCAGCAATTCGGTGAGCGCCTCGTCGCCGAGCAGGGCATGGGCCGTGGCGAAGGTCTCGTCACTCAGGTGGCGGGTGGTGCACAGCTCGGTGACCGTGTCGATGACGGTGCGTTCGTCGTCGGTGAAGCCGGCCGCGTCGAGGTCCGCTTTGTTCTGGATGGCATCGATCTGCTGGTCGGTGAGCCCCGCAGTGCGGCCGAAGATGACGTGCTGGGCCAGTTCGTAGGGCGAGTCCTGCAGGTGGCCCACCCGCAGGATGATCACTTCGCGCATCCGCGGGGTGAAGGTGGGACTTTTGAACAGTTCGCCCGTCATCTGTGCCCAGCCGTCAAAGATGTTGGGCGCGTTGGCGATTAGTTTCAGCACGTTGAGGGTGTCCGGGCGTGCGATGGGTTGCTTGATCCCCTCGGGTTGGCGGTCGGTGCTGACCAGAGGCATTCGCGTCATCGTCGAGGTCCTTTCTTGCGCGTCGGGTGCTTCGACTGTAGTGAACACCGCAATTCTTCGATTGCGTTTGATTGCAGGTTATTTCGCTTCGGGTCGCGACGTCACTTGGTGACGATAGCCGAGTTGTAGTTCGGGGCCCACGCCTGCTCGAAGACGGCGATGGGGACTTGCTCGTCGCGGCCGGTACTGATGCCGCTGTCGTTGAGATGGACCACACCGGCCCTGCTGTCAATGCCGGTGACCACCACGAAGTGGTTTGCATAATTCCGCTTCCCGGGGCGGTTCCAAATTGTTTCGGCATTGAGAATGGCGATGACCTTGTGGTTGCCGCTCAGCTTGCGCGCCACGGCGGCGGTATCGGTCTGAATGTTCTCGGCTCTGATCCAGTAGTGCCACAGCAGTACCGGAAGGTCGGCGATATCAGTGGTGCCCGTCGGCGTCCAGATCGGTTTGTGACCCGCTGTGCTCGCTGTGTTTTCGGCCAGAGTGATCATCTGCTGTTCGGATGGCTCGCGTCCGGTAATTTGGCCGACCACATCGGCCACCGCCATTTCCCCACAGTCGGAAGCGTGTTGTTCGCGCCAGTAGGACGCGGCCGCGACGGGATCGCCATGCATTCCCAACTCATGGTCGGCGTCGGGGACGGGAACGCCCGGGTTGGCGTGCACCATGGCTGCCGATATCACCGGCCACGCGGCAACCGCGGCCAACAAAGCGACCCGGCCGAACGTTCGTGCGGCGCTGGCGACCTTTGCCCGCGAGATGCTCGTCATGGGTGTCCGCTCCGGGGCCGCCGCAACGGCTTATAGATGTGACGAAAAAAGCTTCAGGTTGTGGCCCTGGACGGAGATTTAACAGAAACTCGGCAAAAATACCGCACGACACGCGGATAGTTATTGCTATCAAATCAAACTGGTAGCCGTAAGGCCCAAGACTGGGTGACGCACGACGAGCACCCCGACGGCCAGTGCGAACGCAGACCGCGTGCGCAGCGCATCGGCTCCGGCGCGAAAGTTGTGCTTGGTTCTGCACAAGATCGGCTGCAATAGCACGCAGCGGGACCTTCATCTCCAGGCATCGGCGAAGCATGTCAAAGGCGTGGTCGTATGAAATCAGGCAGCTGCTTGGCGAGAACGGCATGAGTGGGGTCGGGGCCCGGACTCAGCGTCGGCACCGTTTCCCAGGTTTCGCGGGCGACGACGGCAATCCCGTAGTCGATTTCAAGGTCAAGGGGCAAGGCGCCGCTCGGATTACTGACCACCGCGTAATCCCACCGTTTCGTTTGTTGGACTCTCGAGTGCTGAATCTGGAGTCGGCGTTGGGGGCCTGTTGCGCCCGTCAGAGGCCAGCACACTGAATTATAAAGAGAGTAGATTTATATGGAGCGTAGACAGGCATCGCCGAGATCACTATAGAAAGCGCAGAGGTTCCGCCGACCGTCGCCGAATGCTGTGTAGTCTGCACAGGCTCCCCATGGCGTCTTGCTAAGACTTCTCGACTACCACGTCGTCTGGCTTCGCTGAATTGACAACAGTCCACTGAATGAGATTGCTCCTCGGGATCGCTTGGGCAGGAACAGCAATCGAGATCAACCCGACGAGCTGGTCCCGCGTAACCGGCGTCGAGGCATCGTCGGGATCGCGATCAGGCACGACCGACACGAGGACGACGCCTCTCGTCGACGATTGTCCCAGCACCGGAACAGCATTGTTCTCGACAATAGGCCTGATGGCCGCTCGGTGCTTGCGATCCGACCCGACGAAGTCGATTCGCCCGGCGCGGCGCCTACGCTTAACGATGGACACATAGCCGCCCAGCTCGGGGATATCGAAGAGTCGTCCACCAGTGTTGGGCCACGTCCACACAACTGCCCAGTCACTGATGCGCTGGTCATGGGTAGCTTTTTCAAAGAAGCCGGTGAAAGCTTTGATGTTGGCCTTGTATTCGGCGTGCCATGCGAGCTTCTTGAACAGCTGAAGAAACTCGGTGGCGTCGATCAGACCGACCCTCGCCCGCTGCCGGTAACGCGATTTCCCGTCGAGCTCGTAAGGAAGCATGACTTCGGTCTTCGCGTGCGTGAGAAGCGGCACGATGATGTCGTCAAAGTTCGAGCGGTTTGCTGCGTCATGGCGGGTAGGGATGCCATAGAGGTCCTGTACGTCCGCTGGCGCCTTACTGGCGATGACGGCATTCCACATCTTGTTGCGGGCGGTCGGTTTTAGCCACGGTAGGTGCTGGCTGACGAGTGGCGGGATATGTCGCGGCTCCAGCATGGGCATGCCATTCTCGTCGAACCCTTCGTACTGCCTGAGCTCGGCTCTAAACGCTTCCTCGTCCATCAACAGCGCTTCGTACGCCTCGTACAGATCAACGTTGGCGTCTCGGCGGATATACAGCCGAACGAGGTCCTGGTAGCCGGGTCGGAACCCGAACCAGCGGCCAGCCTGCATTAGGGTGTCCGCCTGACCAGCCTTGCGCCTGAAGTACGAGATCGTCAGACCTTCGACGGTAAAGCCTCGGCTTAACTGCGTGCCACCTACGAGGATCCGCCAGACCTTGTCGGCTTCGAAATCGAGTTTCTTTTGCTGCTTTTGGATCTCCTTATCGGAGTTGACAATCAGAACCGGGTTGCTGTCAATTGTCATCTGTGCAAGGGCATCTCCGATGAAGGGTTTGAGTGCTTCGAAGGAAGGCGGAATGGCTTCGTCCTTTGCGCGCGCGTTCATCACGGGGAGAAAGTCTTGCTCGTAAAGGCTTCGCAGACGGGCGAATCCCTCTTTCGAATTGAACTTTGAGGTGCTCCAGATCCCGCGGACGTCGTTGGCCGTGTCGGCATGGACGCTCGTACTGGTTGATTCATGAACGAGCATTGTGTGGTGTCGGTAAGTTCTTGCCGAAAAAACTTCCCGATACTTCTTGATGGCTCCGGTGAGCACCCATGCATCGAGCGCCTCTTGCAGTTCAGCGATGCGACGGTCAGGGTCGGTATCCGTGTCTCCGACAAGCGCCCGTACGTGGGCCAGCTCGTTGGAATTCGCGACGGTTCTCGCCTCTTCGTCCCAACGCGTGCCTACATCGTGGAACTCCTGGACACCCATGTACGCAGGAGGTCGGTCAAGCGAGAGCACAAAGTCGGCGGGGAAAAGGTCTCGTTCGTCATCCGGATCAACGAAGACGTTGGCGAACGGTGTGGCGGTGTATCCAACATACTGTGCCCGAGGACAGATCTGTAGGATCTTGGTGATCAGTTCATTGATCGTTGTCCGCTTACGGTTCGCCGCGGAATTCTTGTTCCACTTCGCCGGGTTCGTCGTGTCTACGGAGGCCTGGTCGGACTCATCATCGATGATGAGGACCGGCAGTTCGGCAAGGTCGTTCTTGAGGGGCTTCAGATCTTGGATTAACTTCTTCAAGGGGGCGCTGTTTTTCTTGATGATCGCCACGTACGCGTCCGAGTTGAAAAGATTGACCTCATCGTTGAGCGGTTTCTGCTTGTTTCGGCGCGCGAATTTTAACTTCGTCATGGCTTGCGGTAGGCGCTTGTAGTCACTGTGGTGGCTGGTCACGCGCGAAATGCGAACGACGCCTGGAACATCCAACGCCGTACCATGCTTTACGAAGTTGTCAGCATGCCACTCAACATCCTGCTGGTAGTCGAGTTCTTTCGCGACTACCGGGTCCGTCGGGTCTTGGCCAGCGAGGATGTTCTCTACGCCCATGAGCTCCATGTCGATGCGCCGCTGAGTCTGAGATCGAAGGATCTCGATTGTGCCGGTCAGCACGATGATGAGCCGGTAACCCGCATCGATCGCCTTGGCCGCCACTCCCGTGAAGTTGGCGGTCTTGCCGCTCTGGACGTAGCCAACGACGAGACCCTTGGTTTGCTTCACTTCGAGCCGCGTGGGACGCGTGAGCCGTTCGATCACATCGGTTGTCGTCTGGTCAAGCGAGGCGATCGACGGGGCTGGCCACTTCTTCGTGTCGCGAAGGTACGCCTCATAATCGTCCCAGTAAACGCTCGTTCGTAACTTTCGCTCTTCGGCGTACCAAGGCTCGAAATTCTTCGAGATGACAATGGCCTGGATTTCGAACACATCCACCCTTTGGGTGAAAGCTGCTGCGACCTCATCCGAGAGCCCAAGTGCGGCGTATATCGCTGCGCGCCGCTCCTTTGTCCGCGCCGGTGTGGGGTTGCCCGCGGCGTCAGGGAGCTCGCCTTGGTTGTCCCACTTGGCGAGTGCTATGCGCGACTGTGTCAGCGACGTATCGTTCTCGTCGGCATTGATAATGAAGGCCGCAAGATCTTGATCATTTACATGGGTACCCGAAAGAACTTGCAGCAAGGGGCCAATCGGGGCTGGCTGCTGATTCTTAAGCGCAACAAAGAGATTCGTCAATGCATCTGCCCACCCGGGGCGTTGGTCGGTCACTACGTCAATTCTCCTGGAAGTCCACGAATCCACCAATGGGGTCAGGCAGCCGCTCGTGATCCAAATCGGTCACATCTACTTTGTAGGAAACCTCCGACAAGAGACCAAAGTTCGGTACGACCGGCGCCAAAAGGGCCGGGGTCATCGCTGGGAAGTCAGCGGTTACTTCGTATGCGCGCGGCTCGGACCGGAGCACCCAGAACGTCAAGTACAGGTCGGCGTCTTCGTCCTGCCATCCGAGTGCATCCAGACTCTCGTCGATGGCGACCTGATAGCCGCCTGCGGTCGTCCGCACTTGTGCCACGATTTGCGGCAAGGTGCGACCAACGTCCGGGGAGCTCCGAGTCAATTGAATCGACAGAAGGCTTAAAGGCACGTTTCTTAGCGGCACAAGCTGGGCCAACCCATTAATCATGTGCTTACGCCGCTCGCTAGTGGTGGTCTTAACCTCAATATGGACGGCGTCGAAAGCGAAGTCGTGCTCCTCCGAAAACGGACCCTGCCAAGCGGCGATCGCCGGCCCAGCGCCGATCTCGTGTATGAGGAACTCGAGGAGCAAGAGCTCACCAAAGAGACCTACTTCTTTCTCGGTTGTAAGGCCACCTCGGCTTGCGAGCACGTTGCGGTGCCGGGCCACGGCCGCTGCGACTGCAGCTGCGAGTGGGAGCTTTTCAAGTTGAAGTTCATCAGCGATCGTGGCTAGCAGGCCGTATGCTCCGTGTGCGTTGCCCTGCACTCGTACTGTCAACTCAGCGAGTTCCGTATCGCCCTCGACGACCGCCTTAAAGTGGATGTTTTTTAGTTTTGCGACGTCAGGCTCTGGAATGGCATAAGGCGCGACCAGCGTGATGAGGCTGTTTTTCGGATCAAGCTGCAGGCGGCAGGTAGGGTCACCTTTGATGGGCAAGACCATCGGCGCGCCGTTCTTCCACAAGTGGTCGAGCGTCGTGAATGTAAGATGGCGTGCGTCGCCAACTGATTCGGTCATCAGTGCCTCTATCCCCATCCACGCATACGCTGCTCGGCGATCACAGCAGCGCCGAGAATGCTTTTCCACAAAGCGATCTCATCCTTGTCTCTGGCCCCAAGATGTTGGCCCTCGAAGAGGTGATGGGTCAACAGGAACATCAAAGCCTTCAACACGGGTGCGTCATTCAGACTGCCGCCGTTGGGCGCAAACAGAGGTCGGTAGCGACTATTCAGTGACAGCGTCTTGCTACGCAGATCGACGTCGAAGAACTCCCCTTCCGGCATTCGCCGCCACTTGAGGTCGATTGAATCACCTTGGATATAGGGCAGCTCAGAGCCGATCCGTTTGCGGACCGCCGGCGCAAAACCCTTATCGGGTCTGATCACGGGATTGCGCTTCCGTTTTCGCTTGTTCGCCTCCGCGTAGACCGACTCCGCATCCTGCAGGTATTCAATGAACGTCGTGCCGTCCGCAGCGGCCGCTCGGCTGACCGCGTCGTGAAAGATGGGCTCGAACTTCAGACCGCTCTTTTCAGGGTTCATGGTTAGGAAATGCCCAATGGCGTCGGTGTCCTCAAGCACGACGCGAGCCAGTTGCCGAGCAGCGCTTGGGTTAGCGGTGTCGGACCAGCCGCCGATCTGAAGTAGGCGGTCGTTGCGGTAGATGTAAAACCCTTGAAATTGTTCCCCAGGCTTAGCACCGATTCGAAATCCGGTGATGTCCGACTTGGCTGGCCAGATGTGGCATGCGAGCTTCACCCGTGTATCACCGGCGGCGGCAATTAGGTGCTTCGGGTACTGGGGATGCCCAGACCGCGCGTAACCAAATGGGTTGATCGGCATTACGGGAATGCCTGGTTCGGCGAGCGCCTCATTCCGTTCGTCGACGAGGACATTGATCTGCAATCGCTTCTCAGCGAGCAACCTGTGGAACGTGACGCCCAGATGTGCACGCAGCGCATCGTTTCGGGTGGCAAGCCATTGACGTGCCTCATGCATGCTGTGACCGCGATAGGCATTGCGCACTTCGGTCCAGATGACCGATGTGCCTTCTGCCGAGCCTAGGATTGCTTGACGCTCAGAGCCATGTTGGGCGGCGGCGTCGGCTGAAAGGACTTCGCAAGTGAAATCGCGGGAGAAGTCCGCTCGCCGAATTCGCCGTCCCACGGGAATCGCTGCATACTTGCTGGACCATACGGTGAGTACATCGCTGTGTCCGAAAGATGCTGCCTTGAGTCCCATACCGAAATGTCCGAGGTCTCCTTGGGTGTAGGCGCGCTGGTGGCCAATGGTCATCGCGGCGTTGATCGACTCCGCATCCATGCCCCTGCCGTTGTCGTGGACCTCCACCTCGACGAGTCGATCCCCTTGGGTAAGCAACCTGACCGAGACGTTGGTCGCACCAGCATCGATGCTGTTGTCGACAAGGTCTGCGATTGCGGACTCCAACGTGTGGTTGGCCCCAAGGCTTTTGACCAGTCCTGCGTCCGGAGCAAGGGTGATCCGTCGTACGACGTCGTGGTCTACGCTCATGACTCGACGGCCGCCCGCGCAGCTGATTTCTTCGCCGCTCGAACGCATTGAGCGGACGTCGGCGGTGGGGCCATGAACGGGGCATCGCCGAGGCTCTCGATGATCGTGTGGCGGAGCGCGCGATCGACGCACTGATGTTCTTGCGCCAAGAACTCGTCAGACGGCGCGCTCTGGCCATCGACCGGTCGCGCGAATAAGACGGGATGAGTAGCACGCCGTCGGCGAGCCCACCAGAAGTAGCGCACGGACAAGCGCACGCGGAGATTCAAGGTTGCCCGCGTCGCCTCAGTGATCGCCTCCACGGGCAGTAGCCCGCCGATGAGCTTCCGCTTCAAATCGTCCCCCCAAATCCACGCGTCCGGCGCCAGCATCTCCAGAAGTTCGTATCAGGGGCGCACGACATAGGCCGTCATGACCTGCTGCGGGCCGAACGAACTGCGGTCTCGACGCGGTCCGCGGCGCACTCAAGGCTTTCATGCTCCCAGATTCGGACCACGGTCCAACCGAGTTCGCGCAGATACGTGTCCGTCTCGCGGTCACGCGCGATGTTGCCGCGGAGCTTCGCCTCCCACCAAACTCCATTCTTCTTAGGCATCGTCTTGTGGTCAGGGCACCCGTGCCAGAAACACCCATCCACGAACACAACTACACGCTGCAAAGGGAATACAATGTCGGCCCGCCGCCGCGACATTCCAGGTAATGGTCGATGAACGCGATACCGTAGGCCGCGGGCGTGTAGTTCGCGCCGCAGCACCATCTCAGCATCGGTGTCGCGCCGCCGCTGCCTTGACATGCGGAGCGAGGTACGTGGATCGGTCAGCGGTGTCCCCGACATCTGCTACTCGTCCTCAAATATGGAGAAGAGGCTGCTCCATTTCCCTGTATCGGGCGCCAAGACACTAGAGCGTCGGTACGGGCAGGCGACATCCTGGCACAGCCCCCCCGCAAATGGCTGAACACCGGCAGAGACCAGTTGGTCCAAAAGTGCGGTGGGCGACATGACGCCCAAGGCCCGCCCGTCCACGACGGCTCGGCCGAGAACGGCACGATCACGGGTCAAGAAGACATGCGCCCCCACCGACTGAGCTTCGCCAACAAGATCTCGGTCGGCGCCCTCGGGGAGACCATCGATCGTTCCGTATTCATGGAGGTCTTCGAAATCAGCTGGTGCTACGACGGTCCAGTCGCTGTACTGAAAAGCAAGCGTCTCGCCCAGGGCATCGATTGCCCGTTCACGCTTCGCGAGAACGTGATCAGTACCCCTTCTGCCGTCAGTGCGTGACCGCGGGGTGGCGATGAACCGGATGTCGCGCATCAACCAGACGTCTAGGACACTTCCAAGCGCCAGCAGCTCAACCTGGTAAAGCTCCCCTACGTGCGGTGCTCCACCATCGAGCAATGTGTTCCCGTGCTGTTGCATGTCGATGAGGATGTTCGAATCCAGCGCAACGACGAGCGGCCCGTGATACCCGGCCGGAAACAACGCGGGCAATGCGGCATGGCAGAACCCCAAGCCCCCATCGTCACTTACTGCGTGCAGCACGACCTCGAGCGTATGCCGTGCCAGCCCAGGAGTGTAACGAAACGCCAGCCTACTGCCGCCGAGTTTCCCGCCAATGTCGGCGGAGCCGGCTATGGTGCCTACATGGCGCAGGGACCACGCTCTTCTTCGCGCGGCAAGGTCCGCGTGCTCGACCTCTTCAGCGGCGCAGGCGGACTAAGCGAAGGTTTCTCCAAAGCATCAAAGCGTTACACAACAATTCGGGCAGTAGAGTTAGACGACGCGGCCGCCGCCACATACGCCGCCAACCATGGCAAGACCACGGTATATGCAGGTGCGATCCAGGATTGGCTGAGGAACGAAGAGGTCCCACAGGCCGATGTGATCATCGGTGGACCACCTTGCCAGGGCTTCTCGGCCCTGGGCAAGCAAAACGTGCGCGATTCACGAAACAGGCTGTGGGAGTACTACGCCCGTACGATTGGCAAAGCGCGGCCACGGCTGTTCGTGCTCGAAAACGTCCCGGCCTTTTTGACGTCGTCGCAGCACAAACGATTCCGCGAGATGTGCAGCAGCAGAGGAGAACTTAGCGACTACGCCTTCGAAGCCGAAGTACTAAATGCCGCTGACTACGGTGCCGCCCAGATACGCAAGCGAGTGATCCTAATAGGCCACCATCGAGACATAGAATTCCCAGGCTTCCCGAGTAAGACGCATGGTCCGCCGGAATGGCGCACTGTCAAGGAAGTGTTGTTGGGGCTACCCGAGGTCGTCAGGCAGCTAAATCTTCCTGCTCGCTGGTATGAATTCCGCGGCAATATGTTGCCTGGGAGTTACCGCACCGATGAACTGCACGTAACCCGGCACTACGAGCACATATCGCTGCAACGGTTTGCCTATATTAAGCCCGGGGGCAACCGCTTTCAATTGCCCGACGATCTGAAGCCAGACTGTTGGCGCAAGCACACATCTGGGGCCGGTGACGTAATGGGCAGGCTGTGGTGGGACCGACCGTCCGTGACCATCCGAACCGAGTTTTTCAAGCCCGAGAAGGGTCGGTATCTTCACCCGACAGAACCGCGCGCCCTCACTCATCAGGAAGCGGCGCTTATCCAAGGATTTCGGGACAGCTACCGGTGGGTGGGCACGAAGACCTCAATCGCACGACAGATCGGCAACGCCGTTCCCATTCCGCTCGCGAAGGCCCTTGGAAGGCACCTCGAAGCGTTCCTTTGACTGGAGCAGCTTATGGAAGAAACTCAAAAAAAAATCACTTCGAAGTTCCTCAACTCCAATAAGTTTTTACCGTACATTGATGAAATTCGGTTTCCGATGTACAAGTCACTCGCTGACGGACTCGTCCTTCCGTTGGATTGGCCGATCATCGCTCTCATCGGTCCGAACGGCACCAACAAATCCTCAGTCCTACAAGCGATCTCATCAGCACCAGAGGGGCGCAGCCTCGCCCAGTTCTGGTTCTCTACGGATGTCGACGACATCGACGCAGGCCCACGCGGCAAGGTTGATCACCGATTCATCTATAAGTACCGGTTTGATCTTTCCGGAATCAGCGCCGAGTGCAGGAAGTACCGGGGATCCAAGAAATACAGATCGGCCGATGTACCGTGGCAGCTTAGAGGCCGACGAGACCCCGACTATTGGGAACCGACAAAACGAGTTACATCCGACGATATGGCTGACATTCCCGTATCGGGGTATGACGACCGGCTCTCCAAAAGCCGCGACCGTTGGAATCCGATTCAGAAAAATGTTGTTTACCTCGATTTCCGTTCGGAACTCAGTGCGTTCGACAAGTTCATCCACCATCAATCGTTCGACCACTGGACGCCCGACGCAACCCAAAAACGCTATAAGGCTGTGGTCCGGTCCGAGTGGATCGCCAGAGCACTAGCGGGCAAACAGCTCCCGAAAGCCGAGCGCCCAAAACTGATTGCCCCCGTGCGATACCTCGCGGAGGAACAGGTGTCCCATATATCGACCATCCTTGGTAAGCCGGTCGGTAAGATCGCCATCGTCGAGCACCGATTCTTTGGGCCAAGCGGATACACCGTCCGACTTCATCTCGTGGGAAACCAAATTGCCTACTCTGAGGCTCATGCCGGCAGCGGAGAGTACGCTGTAGTTCGGATGGTCGACGCGATTTCGAACGCCCCACCGCAGTCCCTGATACTTCTCGACGAACCTGAAGTCTCCCTACATCCAGGCGCCCAAACAGAGCTTATGAAGTTCATCGAAGGCGAGGTTCTCAAGAAAGGGCATCAGATAGTCATATCGACGCATTCGCCTGCACTTGCCGCACGCTTGCCCGACCAAGCAATCAAAGTCTTCGGCTTCGATGCCAGTCAGCAGAGAGTCGTTCTAGTCGCAGACGGGTGTTCGCCTACCGAGGCGTTTGCCCACCTCGGACACACGACGGCAGCGCCTACGCGTCCCCGACTAATCGTTGAAGATGAGTTAGCCGCTGAAATTGTACGGGCTTCCCTTCGTCGCCATGCGCCCACCAAGCTGAACACGCTCGAAATCGTTCCATTTCCTGGCGGCGCTGACGGGATCGTCCAGAATGTCCTCCCAACATTGGCAATCACCCATGTTGACAAGACTGGGATTCTTCTCGACGGCGACCAGCGTCCCACGACTTTCGATTCCGAGCGCACCGTCGAAACCGAGGCGGATGTAGGGAAAGCGATGTCCAACTTGACGGCACTGACGGAGCTGTGGACAAACCAGTTTCACAAGACGCGGCCAAATCTTCACTCCGACTCGAACGGCGGCCGGGACACGGACGTACTCCACATCTGTATCACGTGGGCTAACTCCCATCTCGGCTTCTTGCCCGGGAAGTCGCCGGAAGGAGCCGTTGCGGTGGCAGCCGATGCTGACGTAGTTCAGCCAGCCGATGGCTGGAAAGACTTCTGGGAAAGGCAGGTGCGCATGCACTATCACCTGACCGACGCTGAAGTGGTCACTTCCGGGCAGATCTTGAGTCTTCAGCGGAGCCAGCTGGCGGAACTTCCAACGGAAGCCGACCTCCTGCTACAAGTACATGAGGCGGTAGCACGAATTATCGACTGGTAGCCCCCTGGCCGCCGCCTATCTCGGCCCAAGTGTCGCTGGTGGGTTAACCTCCAATAGCGCCAAGCATGTTGTCTGCTTGCCCCAGCCACATGGCGGCACCGTACTGCCACTGCTCCCAGGCGTGTGCGCCGGTAACAAACGTGCTTGGAGTGATGCGGTACGCCGGCGCAACTACGGCCGCGCAGGCAACGCCGCCAACCACCCCTCCGAAAGCAACTCCAGCAACTGCCCGTCCGGATCCCGAATCATCGCCATCGCCTGACCGACGCTCCCCTCAACCACCGCTCCCCCGAACTCGGCCACCCGAGCCAACACACCAGGCAGATCCGACACCGAGAATGAAATGTGCGTCAGACCGATCTGGTCCGTTGTCCGCTCCGAGCCCGCATGAACCTGACGCTTCGAATAGTCCATCAGTTCCAGCACCAAGCCATCGCGCACCAGATAGGTCGCGTGCACCCCGAGCGGCTCGGGCAGCCCCACCAGCTGGGAGGTCGGGCCGTCGGGCGGGTCGAGTTCCCACCAGAACTGGAACCCCAGCAGGCCCTCGTAGAAGCGGCGCGACCGTTCGCGGTCCGCGACGCATAACCCAACGTGGTTGAAAACCGTCCGATGGCTCGTCATAACGACCTTTCCGCAGCAAACCGGGCCCAGGCGGTCGCGCCGACCGACCTGCAAACCGCTTTCACCACGCCGCTCAAACGCGTAATAATGCAAAGATAATAAAGCGCACCGCCGAAGAGGCAGATCACCTTCCGTTGGAGGGCTTTTCGATGGCCACACGTCCGAACGTCAGCGCCGACGCGATCGTTGACTTCGACCATCATTCCGACGCTTTCAACCTCAACGAGCTGGCCGTCAACGCCGACCTGCGGCAGCGATGTCCGGTGGCGTGGAACGAGAACTACGGCGGGTTCTGGTTCCTCAGCAGTTATGACGCCGTAAGCCAAACCGCCCGCAATGGCGGCACTTTCGCCCACAAATACGAGCCCAACGCGCCAGACGGCGTCGACTACCAAGGCGAGATGGGCGTCCCCCGCCCCGACGGCCAGCCGGCCCTGGGCATCGGCGAGGTCGACGGTCCCTACCACCAAGCCCTACGGCACGCGCTCGCGCCGTTCTTCTCCCCCGGCGCCGTCGAGAAACTCAAGCCGTTCATGGAGCAATCCGCGCACTGGTTCCTCGACCAACAAATAACAAAAGGGCACATGGACTTGGTGCTCGACTACGCCAGCCCGGTCCCGGCCATCCTGACCATGAAGTTGATGGGCCTGCCCTACGACAATTGGCACTTGTACGCCAACCTCTTTCACGCCGTCATGGCCGTCTCCCAAGACAGCGAAGAGTACGCGCAAGCGATCGCCAAGGTGCCCGCCATGATGGAAGAGGTGCTCGAGTTCGCCGCCGCACGACGGGCCGACGCCCGAGAAGACCTGACCAGCTTCCTCGTTCAATTCGAGTTCGACGGCCAGCGCCTCACCGACGAACAACTGCTCAACATCCTGTGGAACCTCATCGGCGGCGGCGTCGACACCACCACCTCCCAGACCGCGCTCACCCTGCTGCACCTGGGCACCCACCCCGACCTCCGCCAGCAACTCATCGACCACCCGGAGCTGCACCGCACCGCCACCGACGAATTCCTGCGCTACTTCTCGGTCAACCAAACCCTCAGCCGCACAGTCACTCACGACGTCGTCCTCGCCGGCCAACGCCTGCGCAAGAACGACAAAGTCGTCATCAGCTGGCTGTCGGCCAACCACGACGAAAACGAGTTCGACCGGCCCGACGAGATCATTCTCGACCGCGCCCCCAACCGCCACGTCGCCTTCGGGCTGGGCCCACATCGCTGCATCGGCTCCCACCTGGCCCGGCTGATGTCCGGCGTGATGGTCAAGGCCGTCCTCGACCGCATCCCCGACTACGCAGTCGACGTCGAAAACGTGCACCAATACCTGGGCAACCCGAGCATGACCGGCCTGGGCACGCTCCCGGTCACGTTCGCGCCGGGAAAAAGCCAACAAACAGAACGGCCCTGGTAATCGCTCAAAGCACTTGCGCCACAACGCCCGCGATGATGTCGTCGGGGGCCTGAACGATCCCGACCGCACCCAGTTGGCCGCCGATGGCCAGCGAGGCGATGCCGTGCACCAGCGACCACAACGGCGCGGCCACCTCCCGAGGATCCCGATCCCCGACGATGCCGGCCTCCTGGCACTTGGTGATCGCGTCGAGCAGGTCGCCGAACGCCTGCTCGCCGGCCACCGCCACGCTCGGCTGCTCGGCCTTCAGCGACTCCGCCCCGAACATCACCTGATAGTGATCGGGGTGGTCAATGGCCCAGCGCACATAGGCGCGGCCGAGCTCGACCACCCGCTCCTTCGGATCGGAAGCGCGGTCGGCGGCCGCGGCCAGGTCGGCGTGCAACTGCTGGAATCCCTGTTCGGCGACGGCGGCCAGCAGCTCCGCCTTATCGGCGAAGTGCCGGTACGGCGCCGCGGCGCTAACGCCTGCGCGCCGCGCCGCCTCGGTGAGGGTGAACCCCTTCGGCCCCTTCTCGGCCACCAGCGATAGCGCGGCACTCGTCAGCGCCCGCTTGAGATCACCGTGGTGATAGCTCTGACGCCGCCGAACGGCCGACCGCTGCACTGCCATGTTGACGACATTAACATTAGGATCTATGTTAATGCTATTCACATCGGCGACCAAGGAGACGAAATGTCGAATCTGCTGGAAACCACATCGACGCTCGCCGGCACCCACGACCGGGAAAAGACGGCCGACCTGCTCGGTCAGGCGTTCGCCCAGGGATACCTGCAGGTGGACGAGTACGACCAACGGCTGCAGACGGTGTTCCAGACGCACACCGCCCAAGACCTGCGCGACCTCGTCGCGGACCTGCCGCTCGATCGCGTCCGGCGCCACGACCCGCGCCGCCGCGCCGCCCGCCTCGCCGCGGCCCGCCGTGGAGTGCGCGCGCACCTCGCCGCGTACCTCACCATGTGCGTCATCGTGCTCACCGTCTGGGCGGCGGTCGCCCTGACCACCGACGCCACCTACTTCTGGCCGATCTGGCCCATCCTCGGCGCGGGAATCGGATTCGTCAGCCACGCCGCATCGATACCGCGTGGCAAGCAAAGCCGTTGAGCACCAGCACTCTTCGCTAGGAGAAGCTATGAAGAAGACGGCAGTGGTCACCGGCGCCAGCTCAGGGCTGGGCGCGATCTTCGCCGAACAGCTGGCGCAACGGGGTTTCTCGTTGGTGTTGGCCGGGCGGGACCGGACCCGGCTCGAGGCCGTCAAGCAACGGATCGGGACGGGCACGGACGTCGAATTGGTCGTCGGCGACCTTGCCGCCAATGACGGTGTCGAGGAGCTAATCGCCCGTCTGGACGGACGGGCGATCGACGTGCTCGTCAACAACGCGGGCTTCGGCACCTACGGCCCGTTCGCCGAAATCGACGCCGGCCGCGAACGCGAACTCGTGGCGGTCAACGTCGACGCGCCGGTCCGCCTAACCCACGCGGTCCTGCCCGGGATGCTGGCCCGCGGCCGCGGCGGCATCTTGAATGTCGCCTCCACCATCGCCTTTCAGCCCGGCACCTATCAGGCCACCTATGGCGCCTCGAAGGCGTTCGTGCTGTCGCTGAGCCAGGCGTTGTGGGCCGAGACCCGCGGCTCCGGTGTCACCGTGACCGCGCTGTGCCCCGGACCCACCCAGACGGGATTCGTCGACGCGCTCGGGTCGGACGTCTCGCACACCGCGATCTACCGCCACCTCGCCGAACCGGGTCCGGTGGTGACCGCCGGGTTGCGCGGTCTCGACCGCGGCCGCGCGGTGGTCGTGCCCGGCTGGCGCTACCGGGTGATGGCGACGGGCGGACGGCTCGCGCCCGGATGGTTGTCGGCGCTTATGAGCGGTCGAATGCTGCGCCCCGCGGCGGCGCCGGCGAAGGCGGCGTGACCACCCTTGCGCCGCCTTCGCGCTAGCACATCCGCTAGCGCGTTTGGAAATCGTTTCATGGCCGGAAACCCGTGACGCATGTGACGTTTGGGGCACCGCGGCCTCGGACCATCCGAAACGCAGCGCACGCGGTTACGACGCTGTCGCGTACTGCAGCACCGGTTCCGAGGAATCGACATGCCCGTAGCTGATGATCCGCAGCCGGTTCGGCCGCACCTCGTAGACGACGCCGTCGACCGGGTTTGTCACGTCGAAGCCGTCATCGACCCGCTCGGCATTGGACAGCTCGATGTGGGCGCCGTCGCGAATCCGCTCGCCGCGGTAATAATAAGTGCCGCTGAGGTTTTGGCACACCACCGCCAGCGACTTAGCGGTGCGCACCACCAAGGCCGGCGGATTGCCCGGGTCGCACCGGGCCGTCTCGCCGACGAACCCTAGACCGTCGGCGCCCTTCACCGGGCGAGACAGCGTGGGCGTCAACGGCGGCGGCGCCGTAGGTGACGGCGACGCCGCCTGTGCAGTCGTAGGCGGCGGAGACGTCGACCCGTTGTGATGAGTACCGCCAACCAAATTCATCGACAAGACCAGTCCGGCGATCAACAGCACCGCCGCCACCGCGGCCACCACCACCGGAGTGCGACCGATCGCCGGCCAACGCCACGAAGGGCCGGACGCAACAGGCCGCTCGGGACCGCTGTCAGCGGGCTTGTCAAGTTCTGGCAGGGGGACGGTCGGCAGCGGGCGTGTCTTGGGAGGCGGTCCGCTTCGCCCGGCGGCCACACCCACCGGCTGCTCGTAGGCCGCGAATACCGCGTCACTGGCGGCGCGGGCAAGTTCACCGGCAGATGCGAATCGCGCCGCGCCGTGTTTGGCCATGCCCCGGGTGATGATGTCGTCGTAATCGCGGCCGACACCGCGGCGCATGATGCTGGGTCGCGGCGCCGGCGCCAGCATGTGCGCGCGCTTCAGCTCCCCCGCGTCCTCGCTCTCGAACGGCGGTTGACCGGTGAGGCATTCGTAGAGCACGCACGTCAACGAATAGACGTCGGTCTGCGGCCCGACCCGCCCGGTGGTGAAGCGCTCGGGCGCCATGTAGGTCCGTGAGATCGTCTCGTCGCCGGCGGCCTGGGCGATGCCGAAGTCGGCGAGGTAGGTGAAATGGTCGTGGGTCAGCATGATGTTCTCGGGCTTGACGTCGAGGTGCAGCAGCCCGGCGGCGTGCGCGGCGTCCAGGGCCCGGGCCACCTGCGCGGTGATCGACGCCGCCCGCGACGGCTCCAACCCGCCCTGCTCACGCAGCAGGTCTTTGAGGCTGCCCCCGTCGTCGACCAGGTGCATGTCGATGAAGGGCACGCCGTCGATCTCGCCGAAGTCGTGCAGCGGCATGACGTGGGGCTCCTGCAGCCGCGTCACCTTCCGGCACTCCCGCCAAAGACGTTGCTGGAAGCCGGGGTCCGCGGCCGTCTCACCGCGTAACAGCTTGAGCGCGACCATCCGGTCCTTAACCGTGTCGTACGCGCGGTAGACCTCGCCCATGGCCCCGGTGCCGATCAGTGATCGCAGCTCGTACGGCCCAAACCGGGTACCGAGCCGCGAACCGCGGGACGAGGAGGTCAACAAACGATCCTTTCTCCTTCAAGACAGTCCAACGCCGCGGATTCCCGAATCGGGCGTCGACATAACGTGCGCAGCCTCACGCGTGTCGCTACTCCGAGACACCGCTGACGGCCGCTATTGTCACCCGGCCAGACCCACACGAGCCTTCGCGAAAACTGCGCCCGCCCCACCCTAACGGCGTCTCTGCTCGCATGCATCCCACCGATACAGTGAGTAATTGTCCGGCACGTAAGAAGGTGAGGCCTTCGATGACCGACATGACGGCGCAATTCGCGAGGATCGTCGGCGAGCACAACCTGCTTACGGGCGATGCGATTTCCGACGGCTACGCGCACGACGAGGTGCTGACCAAGCCGCCGCAGAAGCCCGCATACCTGGCCAAGCCGGCGGCCGCCGACGAGGTCGCGCAATTACTCAAGGCCGCGTCGGAAAACCGCGTGCCGGTGACCGCCCGCGGTTCGGGCACGGGCCTGTCGGGCGCGGCGATCCCCCGGACGGACGGGTTGCTGATCTCCTTCGAGCGCATGAACGCCGTGCTGGAGGTCGACGTCACCAACCAGGTCGCGGTCGTGCAGCCTGGCGTGACGCTGACCGAGCTGGACGACGCGACGGCCGGCACCGGGCTGCGGTACATGGTGCACCCGGGCGAGCTGTCCTCCAGCGTCGGCGGCAACGTCGGCACCAACGCCGGCGGCATGCGCGCGGTCAAGTACGGCATCGCCCGCCACAACGTGCTCGGGCTGCAGGCGGCGCTGCCGACCGGCGAGCTGATCCGCACCGGCGGCAAGATCGCCAAAATCTCCACCGGCTACGACCTGACCCAGCTCATCGTCGGCTCCGAGGGCACCCTGGCCCTGGGCACCGAGGTGACCGTCAAGCTGCATCCGCGCCTCGACCACGCCGCCACTGTGCTCGCGCCGTTCGCCGACTTCGATCAGGTGATGGAGGCGGTGCCCAAGATCCTCGCCAGCGGCCTGGCGCCCTACATCCTCGAGTACATCGACAGCGTGACGATGGCCGCGCTGGTACATACCCAGAATCTCGAACTGGGCGTGCCCGACGCCGTCCGGGACAGCTGTCAAGCGTATCTGGTTGTGGCGCTTGAGAATCGGACCGCCGAGCGGCTGGACGAGGACGTCGAGACGGCGGGTGAGCTGCTCGCCGAGCTGGGCGCGGTGGACGCCTACGTGCTCGAGGGCGGGTCGGCGCGCAAGCTCATCGAGGCGCGCGAGAAGGCGTTCTGGACGCTCAAGGCGCTCAACGCCGACGACCTCATCGACACCGTCGTGCCGCGCGGAGCCATGCCGAAGTTCCTGTCCGGCGCGCGCGGTCTGGCGGCGGCGGCCGCTGCTGCCGCGGCGGGCTGCGGGCACGCCGGTGACGGCAACGTGCACTTGGCCATCTTCTGCCCGGACCCGGCGATCCGAAAGCAGCTGCTGACCGACATCTTCGCGCTGGCAATGGAATTGGGCGGCGCGATCTCCGGTGAACACGGCCTGGGCCGCGCCAAGGCGCCCTACTTCGTCGAGCTCGAGGACCCGGTCAAGGTCGACCTGATGCGCCGCATCAAGGCGAGCTTCGACCCGGCCGGCATCCTCAACCCCGATGTCGCGTTCGCATCGGGTAGCGAGTAGTCAACGCGCCGTTGCCAATTGGCTCACGATATCGAGCCGGAGGAACTCCGGCGCCTTGATCACCCTACGCAGCATGAAGCGGATGAACGCCGGCATGTCGGTCGCGTTCGCGTCGCGGAACACGACCGGCGCGCCCAGCTGGTAGCGCCGCCGCCTGGTCTCCAGTTCACAGCCCCCCGCGGCGAGGACGTTGCGCACCCAATCCGTCTCGGGACCGTAGGTCAGCGCGATCACAAATCCGTTGTGGCGGCGAAAGACCCACAGCGGGGTCCGAAAGGTGCGTCCCGATTTGCGCCCGCGATGGACGACAACTCCCCATCCCGGCGCCCACGGAGCGATGTACTTGGTGAATCGGTTGAGGCCGACCTTGTTGAACCGGGCGACCCATCGTGGTGCTGGCATCTCCGTAACTCCTCACGTGGAGAATTTATAGATCCAGGCTAAAACCCGGCCGCCCGGAAGTCAACGACTGTAGAATTTCTAGACTGTGCCCCCCATCGGACGACGCCCGGGCAACCCGGACACCCGCAACGACATCGTGGCGACCGCCCGACGGCTGTTCGCCGATTCGGGATACGACAAGACGTCGGTCCGCGACATCGCCGCCGGCGCCGGCGTCGACCCGGCGCTGATCCGGCACTATTTCGGCAGCAAGGCCGAGCTATTCCGGTCCACCATGGGGTGGCCCTTCGACCCGGCCGAAATCAGCGAACGCATCGCTCGCGGCGATCGCAGGGAAATCGGCGAGCGCCTGACGCGGGTGTTCTTCGCGGCATGGGAGCAGCCGGACTCCCGAGCATCCCTACTGGCGATCCTGCGGGGTGCGGCCACCCACGAAGAGTCGGCCACGCTGGTGCGCCAGTTCATTCAGGGTCAGCTGTACCCGGAGATGGCCAAGCTGCTGTCAGGGTCGGACACTGAACTGCGCATCGATCTGGCAATGGCCCAACTGCTGGGCATCGCCTACCTGCGCCATGTCCTTCAGGTCGAGCCGATCGCGTCCGCCCCGGCGGACGAACTCGTTGCGCGGGTGACGCCAGTTGTCACCGCCCATCTCACGTCGCGGGGCTGACAACCTCGGCCTGAAAACCTCAGCTACGCAACGGCTCTCGACCGATCGCCGGCGTGACGGACGCATCCACGTCGGTTTCTTCGTGGTCGGCGAGCCAGCGTTCGGCGTCGATGGCCGCCGAGCAGCCGCTGCCCGCGGCGGTGATGGCTTGGCG
>NZ_LZMG01000315.1:0-10419 GCF_001673615.1 Mycobacterium sp. 1245499.0 | reverse complement strand
GGACGCCACCATCAGCTGGACCAGTGACGGCATCAAGCAGTCGGTACAGAACGCCATCCCGGTGCTGATCCGTTCGGTCGGCCGCTCGGTGGGGGGCTGGCCGAAGGGCCCCTGGTTGGAGGGACGGGCCCACTTCGACGGGTCCGGGTTCGGTGGTCCTTGTGGGTTCGTCACCCGACCGATTCTGCCCTATCAACCTGAGCAAAGTCCGAGCGGTTGTGCAGGACCGCGATGCTCTTGCGGGCCTCGGCGACCCGGTCGACGTCGATGTCGGCCACCACCAGCTGCGGTTGCGAGCCGGCCGAGGCGACGACGTCACCGAAGGGGGAGACCACCAGGCTGCCGCCGACGCCGGTCGGTGCCCCCGAACCGGATCCGTGGGCGTCACCAGGATCGGCCTGGCCGGCCGCCGCGATGTAGCTCATCGAATCGAGCGCGCGGGCGCGGGCCAGCAGCGTCCACTGGTCGAGTTTGCCGGGACCCGCGCCCCAGGACGCGCCGACGGCGATCACCTGGGCGCCGCGGCGGGCCAGTTCGGTGTACAGCGCCGGAAACCGAATGTCGTAGCAGACGGTCAGCCCGACGTGGATGCCGTCGACCGTGATCACCACCGGGTCGTGTCCCGGCGCGACCGTGCGCGATTCGGTGAAACCGAAGGCGTCGTAGAGGTGGATCTTGTCGTAGTGGGTGTCCGGCCGGCCGGGGTCGTCGGCGCCGGCCGCGAGGAGCGTGTTCTTCACCCGCCCATCGCCGGACGGGGTGAACATGCCGGCGACGACGGCGATGCCGGTGTCGGCCGCGATGCGCCGCACCCCGTCGGCCCAGGGCCCGTCGACCGGCTCGGCGACCGGCCCCAGCGGCACTCCGAACCGGCACATGGTCGCCTCGGGGAACACCACCAGCTTCGCGCCCGCGTCGGCGGCCCGGCGGCTGTATTCGTCCACCAGCTGCAGGTTTGCTGCCGGGTCGGTGCCGCTGAGGATCTGCGCCAAGGCGATTCGCATGAGCGCCAGCTTAGGCCCGGCGACGATGCGCGCCGCTACGGCGGCGGGCGGAGGAGCTGGGCAATGCAGCTTGGGCCCGGCGACGATGCGCGCCGCTACGGCGGCGGGCGGAGGAGCTGGGCAATGCAGCTTGGGCGTGGTCGGGACCGAAGGCTCAGGCCGTTTTGGCGATCCACTCCGTGGTGAAGCGCTGCTCGGCGGCGACCAGTTCGGCCAGCCGGGTGCCGATGATGTTCTCCAACTTGCCGCCGATGATCGGGACGCGCACCTGGACGGTGGCGCGGAACGTCAGCCGGGCACCGCCGGTCTCTTCGATGGGCTCCAGGACGGCGGTGCCGGCGAGGTTCACCGGCGCATCCACGATCGATCCCACCACCGACCCCGTCGCCGCCCCGCCGGTGACCGGCCCCCACGTCTCCTCGCGCCGGATGCGCAGGTCACCGCTGTGCAACTGGGTGACCATGCCCGGCAGCTTGTCGCTGCGGATCACCTGCAGCGTGACGACCTCGACGGTGTCCTCGTCCCCGGACTCCCCGCCGACCCGCATCGACTCCAGCGTGGCGAGGTCGACACCGGACCCGGCCAGCCTGGCCCGCCAGTACTCCTCGTCGGTGAAGGCGCGATGAACCTCGTCAACACTGCCGTCGTAATCGGCCGACAAGTCGAATGAACGCGGCATAGCAGGTCAGGCTACCGTTACGGGCCATGAAATCCAGCGGTGCCGGTGCGGAGTTCGCCGGCGCGGCGGTGGCCGACGCGGTGCCACTGGCGCCACTGACCACCCTGCGGGTCGGACCGACCGCGCGCCGCCTGATCACCTGCACCACCAGCGAGCAGGTGGTCGCCACGTTGCGGCAGCTGGACGCCGAAACCGCTGGCGGGCAACGCGACCCGGTGCTGGTCTTCGCCGGCGGCTCCAACCTGGTGATCTCCGACGGCCTGACCGACCTGACCGCGGTGCGGCTGGCCAATGACGGCATCACCGTCGAGGGCAACCTGGTCCGTGCGCAGGCGGGCGCGGTGTGGGACGACGTCGTGCTCACCGCGATCGAGCACGGCCTCGGCGGGCTGGAATGCCTCTCCGGCATCCCCGGCTCGGCCGGGGCCACCCCGGTTCAGAACGTCGGGGCCTACGGCGCCGAGGTCTCCGACACCATCACCCGCGTCCGGGTGCTCGATCGCGCGAGCGGGCAGGTGCGCTGGGTGCCGGGTGACGAGCTGGGCTTCGGCTACCGCACCAGTGTGTTCAAACGCGCCGGCAGTGGACTCGAAATGCTTTCCGTCGTACTGGAAGTGGAGTTCGCGCTGGACGCGTCCGGGCGCAGCGCGCCGCTGCGCTACGGCGAGCTGGCCGCCGAGTTGAACGTGGCCGGCGGCGAGCGCGCCGACCCGCGGGCCGTCCGCGACGCGGTGCTGTCGCTGCGGGCGCGCAAGGGCATGGTGCTCGACGCGGCCGACCACGACACCTGGAGCGTGGGCTCCTTCTTCACCAACCCGGTGATCGCGCCGGACGCCTACGAGCGGTTGGCCGCCGCCGTCGACGGGCCGGTGCCGAACTACCCCGCGCCCGACGGCGTCAAGCTGGCCGCCGGCTGGCTGGTGGAGCGGGCCGGATTCGGCAAGGGCTACCCGGATCCGGGGCCGGACGGCCTCGAACAGCCCTGCCGGCTATCCACCAAGCACGCGCTGGCGCTGACCAACCGCGGCGGCGCCAGCTCACAGGACGTGATAGAGCTGGCTAGAACGATCCGCGACGGCGTCCAGGCTGTGTTTGGCATCACATTGGTCCCCGAGCCCGTCCTGCTCGGCTGCAGGCTGTAGCCGCAAATTTCGCCGACGCGTGCCCGGGCCCGTTTTGTCGCGGCCGGGCTGGCCGATTTTCCCCGGTATCTTTGATTTTCGTGACCCCGTCCAGCGCCCCGCGGCCGTTCAACCGGCGTGCGGCTTTGGCGACCCTGGGACTGGGTGTGTTCGCCCCCAACGTCTTGGCCGCCTGCGGCGGCACGACGGCCAAACAGGCCGAGAAGAAGGAACAGCCGGCACCGCAGCTCAAGTACCAGCCCGCCAACGCGACCGAGAACGTGGTGCCGATCGCCCCGGTCAGCGTCGAGGTGAGCGACGGCTGGTTCCAGCACGTCGCGCTGTCCAATTCGTCGGGCAAGGCCGTCGCGGGCGCCTTCAATCAAGACCGCACCGTCTACACGACCTCCGAGCCGCTCGGCTACGACCAGACGTACACGTGGAGCGGCTCGGCCGTCGGGCACGACGGCAAGGCGATCCCGGTGGCCGGCAAGTTCACCACGGTGTCTCCCACCAAGAAGATCGGGGGCGCCTTCCAGCTCGCCGACGGCCAGACCGTGGGCGTCGCGGCGCCGATCATCATCCAGTTCGACGCGCCGATCACCGACAAGGCCGCCGTCGAAAAGGCGCTCACCGTCACCACGAACCCGCCCGTCGAGGGCAGCTGGGCCTGGCTGCCCGACGAGGCCGCCGGTGCGCGCGCGCACTGGCGGACCCGCGAGTACTACCCCGCGGGCACCACGGTCAACGTCGAGGCCAAGCTGTACGGTCTGCCGTTCGGCGACAGCGCCTACGGCGCCGAGGACATCTCGCTGAACATCCAGATCGGCCGGCGGCAGGTGGTCAAGGCCGAGGTTTCCTCGCACCGTATCCAGGTGATCCGCGACGAGGGCGTCATCATGGACTTCCCGTGCAGCTACGGCGAAGCCGACAAGGCGCGCAACGTCACCCGCAACGGCATCCACGTGGTCAGCGAGAAGTACGCCGACTTCTACATGTCCAACCCGGCGGCCGGCTACAGCCACGTGCACGAGCGCTGGGCGGTCCGGATCTCCAACAACGGCGAGTTCATCCATGCCAACCCGGCCAGCGCCGGCGCGCAGGGCAACACCAACGTCACCAACGGCTGCATCAACCTTTCGACGGGTGACGCCGAGCAATACTTCCAGTCGGCGATGTATGGCGACCCGGTCGAAGTCACCGGCAGCACGATTCAGCTGTCCTACTCCGACGGCGACATCTGGGACTGGGCCGTGGACTGGGACACCTGGGTGGCCATGTCGGCGCTGCCGCCGCCGACCGCGCGCCCGCCGTCAACCCAGATCCCGGTCACCGCGCCGGTCACGCCGTCCAACGCGCCGACCCTGTCCGGCACTCCGACCACGTCGACGTCACCGGCCGGCACCGCTACCCCTGGCGGTTAAAACGGGAGGTCGTCGCCTGATCGCGCGGCTTCATCACGATCAGGTCCAGATCGACGTGCGACGGCCGCGAGGCGACGAATCCGATCACCTCGGCCACATCCTCGGCCACCAGCGGGGTGATGCCGGTGTAGACGGCCTCCGCGCGTTGTTGGTCGCCGTCGAAGCGCACCAACGAGAATTCCGTCTCGACCGCGCCGGGCGCGATCTCGGTCAGCCGCACCGGCTTGCCCAATAGCTCGCCGCGCAGCGTGCGGTGCAGCGCTCCCTGGCCGTGTTTGGCCGCCGTGTATCCGGCGCCGCCGTCGTAAACCTCAAGTGCCGCAACGGAAGTGACGGTGATGATCAGCCCGTCGCCGGAGTCGATCAGCTTGGGCAACAGCGCGCGGGTGACCCGCAGCGTGCCGATGACGTTGGTCTCCCACATCCATCGCCAGTGCTCGAGGTCGGCGTCGGCGACCGGCGCCAGGCCCCGGGCGCCGCCGGCGTTGTTGACCAGAACGTCGACCCGGTCCACTTTGCTCGCCAATGTTTCAACCGCCGCCTCGTCTGTGACATCGGCCACAATCGCGGTACCGCCGATTTCACTGGCCAGGGCCTGAATCCGGTCGGATCGACGCGCCACCGCGACGACATGAAAGCCCTGCGCAGCCAGGATTCGGGCGGTTGCTGCACCGATCCCCGAGCTGGCCCCGGTGATTACTGCGACTCGTTCATTCCTGCCAGTTTTAACCATCGAAACAACCTTAATGAACGTGCTAGATTTTGCGTGTGCTCCTTAGCGCCCTGTCCAACACCACGACCACCGCGTGTCTTTGCGCGGCGGGTGCGTGTTGTTGCTGCGCACTTTGCCGCTCCTGACCCAGCCAGGTGTGGCCAAGACGGCCAGCAAAATTCGGACAAATAAGGACGCTCGTGCGCACGAATACCCTCACCCATACCCATCATTCGCCCAGCCGTGCCGTCGGGCACCTGCCGGGCCAAAAGGGCCACCGCTCGGTGCGCCGGCAGATCGTGCCGCCGGCGCTGAACATCCCCGACTCGGCGGCGGCCTCCGTCTTCCGGGCCGTCCGGCTGCGCGGCCCCGTCGGCCGCGACGTCATCGCCGGCATCACCTCGCTGAGCATCGCCACGGTCAACCGTCAGGTCATCGCGCTCCTGGAAGCCGGCCTGCTCCGGGAACGCGCCGACCTCGCCGTCTCCGGCGCCATCGGCCGCCCGCGTGTGCCGGTGGAGGTCAACCACGAACCCTTCGTGACGCTGGGCATCCACATCGGTGCCCGGACCACCAGCATCGTGGCCACCGACCTGTTCGGCCGCACGCTCGACACCGTCGAAACCCCGACCCCGCGTAACCCGGCCGGGCCCGCGCTGGCGACGCTGGCCGACAGCGCCCGCCGCTACCTGCGGCGCTGGCATCGCCGCCGGCCGCTGTGGGTGGGGGTCGCCATCGGTGGCACCGTCGACGGCGCCACCGGCCAGGTGGACCACCCCCGGCTGGGCTGGCGGCAGGCGCCGGTGGGTCAGGTGCTCGCCGATGCCCTGGGCCTGCCGGTATCGGTGGCCTCGCACGTCGACGCGATGGCCGGTGCCGAGCTGCTCCTGGGCATGCGGCGCTTCCTGCCGAGCTCGCCCACCAGCCTGTACGTCTACGCCCGTGAGACCGTGGGCTACGCGCTGGTGATCGGCGGGCGGGTGCACGTGCCGGCCAGCGGACCGGGCACCATCGCGACCTTGCCGGCGCAGTCCGAATTGCTCGGCGGCACCGGCCAGCTGGAGTCCACCGTCAGCGACGAGGCCGTGGTGGCCATCGCCCGCCAGCAGCGCATCCTGCCGTTCGCCCCGACCAACCGCGCCAGCGGCTCCGCCGCCGGCATCTCGGATCTGTTGCGGGTGGCCCGAGCCGGCAACCAGCAGGCCAAGGACCTGCTCGCCGAGCGGGGCCGCGTGCTCGGCGAGGCGGTGGCGTTGCTGCGCGACATGCTCAACCCCGACGAACTGGTGGTCGGCGGCCAGGCTTTCACCGAGTACCCGGAGGCAATGGAGCAGGTCGAGGCGGCGTTCCTGGAACGCTCCGTGCTCGGACCCCGCGACATCCGACTCACCGCCTTCGGCAACCGGGTGCAGGAGGCCGGCGCGGGGACCGTCTCGCTGTCGGGGCTCTACGCCGACCCGCTGGGGGCGATGCGGCGCGCCGGGGCGCTCGATGCCCGGCTGCACGACGTGACTCGCGACGAGTCGTCCGCCTGACACGACGGGTGTGTCCAGCGCGCTTGGGCTGGCCGGCGAACCATCCTGTAAAGATGACAGGGTGCGCCACGATGACGTTTTCCGGCTGAACGAACCGCGCCGGGTCGCAGTGTTGGCGGTCCACACCTCACCACTGGCCCAGCCCGGTACCGGCGACGCCGGCGGGATGAACGTCTACGTGCTGCAAACCGCGTTGCACTTGGCGCGGCGGGGCATCGAGGTGGAGATCTTCACGCGGGCGACCGCCTCGGCCGACCCGCCGGTCACGCGGGTGGCGCCCGGCGTGCTGGTGCGCAACGTGGTGGCGGGCCCCTTCGAGGGCCTGGACAAATACGACCTGCCCACCCAGCTGTGCGCGTTCGCGGCCGGGGTGTTGCGCGCCGAGGCGTCGCACGAGCCGGGCTATTACGACATCGTGCATTCGCACTACTGGCTGTCCGGTCAGGTCGGTTGGCTAGCCCGCGACCGCTGGGCGGTGCCGCTGGTGCACACCGCGCACACGCTGGCCGCGGTCAAGAACGCGGCGCTGGCCGAGGGGGATTCGCCCGAACCGCCGCTGCGCACGGTCGGCGAGCAACAGGTCGTCGACGAGGCGGACCGATTGATCGTCAACACCGATGACGAAGCCAGGCAACTGATCTCGATTCACCACGCCGACCCGGCCAGGATCGACGTCGTCCATCCCGGGGTGGAACTCGACGTGTTCCGCCCGGGCGATCGCCGGGCCGCCCGGACCGCGCTGGGGCTGCCGCTCGACGAAGACGTCGTGGCGTTCGTCGGCCGGATCCAGCCGCTGAAGGCGCCCGACATCGTGTTGCGCGCCGCGGCGAAACTGCCCGGGGTGCGCATCGTGGTGGCCGGCGGCCCCTCGGGTAGCGGCCTAGCCTCCCCAGACAATTTGGTCCGGCTGGCCGACGAACTCGGCATCACCGAACGCGTGACGTTCCTGCCCCCGCAGTCCCGCCCGAATCTGGCCACATTGTTCCAGGCGGCCAATCTTGTTGCGGTGCCGAGTTATTCAGAGTCGTTCGGTCTGGTCGCCCTCGAGGCGCAGGCCTGTGGGACGCCGGTGGCCGCGGCCGCGGTCGGTGGGCTGCCGGTGGCGGTGCGCGACGGCGTGACCGGCACGCTGGTGGCCGGCCACGACGTCGGGCGGTGGGCGGACGCGCTGGGCCGGCTGCTGCGTTTGCCTGCGCCGCACGCCGATGCGATGGGCCGGGCGGCCGCCGAGCACGCGGCGACGTTCTCCTGGGATCACACCACCGACGCGTTATTGGCCAGCTACCGCCGCGCGATCCGCGAGTACACGACCGAGCGCCGCGGGGTGGGCGCATGAGCCCATCGGTAAGCCAGGTGATCGAGGATGCCCTGCAGGACAGTGGGTTGAACTACTCGAAACACGCTGGGGCGCATGGCGGTCTGCCCGGTCTGGTGGTGGAACTGCCCGGCGAGCGCAAGCTCAAGACCAACACCATCCTCAGCATCGGCGAGCATTCGGTGCGGGTCGAGGCCTTCGTGTGCCGCAAGCCCGACGAGAACCACGAAGGCGTCTACCGCTTCCTGCTCAAGCGCAACCGCCGCCTCTACGGCGTGGCCTACACGCTCGACAATGTCGGGGATATCTATCTGGTAGGGCGCATGTCGCTGGCTTCGGTGGACGCCGACGAGCTCGACCGGGTGCTCGGGCAGGTGCTCGAAGCGGTGGATGCGGACTTCAATACGTTGCTGGAGTTGGGGTTTCGCTCGTCGATCCAGAAGGAGTGGGAGTGGCGGGTGTCGCGCGGTGAGTCGCTGAAGAACCTGCAGGCGTTCGCCCATTTGATCGACGACGACGAAGACGACGATGCAGAGCGCGAAGCGCGATGGTGAGGAGTCGAGCATCGGGTCACGAAGACGACGATGCAGAGCGCGAAGCGCGATGGTGAGGAGTCGAGCATCGGGGCACGAAGACGACGAATAGGGCCGTGAGAGACTGACCGGCATGGGTGACACGGCCACGCTGGTACTGCTTCGCCACGGCGAAAGCGAATGGAATTCGCTGAACCTGTTCACCGGTTGGGTCGACGTCGGCCTCACTGACAAGGGCCGGACCGAGGCCGTGCGCAGCGGCGAGCTGCTGATCGAGAACAACCTGTTGCCCGACGTCCTCTACACGTCGCTGCTGCGCCGGGCCATCTCCACCGCGCATCTCGCGCTGGACGCGGCCGACCGGCTGTGGATCCCGGTGCGGCGCACCTGGCGGCTCAACGAACGCCATTACGGGGCGCTGCAGGGGCTGGACAAGGCCGAGACGAAGGCCCGCTACGGCGACGAGCAGTTCATGGCCTGGCGGCGCAGCTACGACACGCCGCCCCCGCCCATCGAGAAGGGCAGCACCTACAGCCAGGACACCGATCCCCGTTACGCCGACATCGGCGGCGGCCCGCTCACCGAGTGCCTGGCCGATGTGGTCGTGCGCTTCCTGCCCTATTTCACCGACGTCATCGTCCCGGATCTGCGCAGCGGCAAGACGGTGCTGATCGTGGCGCACGGCAACTCGCTGCGGGCCCTGGTCAAGCACCTCGATCGGGTGTCCGACGACGAGATCGCCGGGCTCAACATCCCGACCGGCATCCCGCTGCGCTACGACCTGGACGCTGACCTGCGGCCGGTGGTTGCCGGCGGCACCTATCTGGACCCGGAGGCGGCCGCCGCGGGCGCCGCCGCGGTGGCCAACCAAGGGCACGGCTGAGCTGGGCCTGCCCGCGCCGATCCGCGAGATAAAGGCGATTTAGCCAAACATCGCGTGAACGGGAGCGGAACACCTGTTGCGCAAGGTGTGACTTGTCCGATTTTGGCCTCGTTGCGCTAGGGCAGCGTTCAGGAAGATTTGTAGGATTTGCTATGTGACTGTGTTCTCGGCGCTGTTGCTGGCCGGGGTTTTGTCCGCGCTGGCGCTGGCCGCGGGGGTGCTGGTCGGGACCCGGCTGTCACCGCGGGCGGTGCAGCGCCGCCAGCGGGTCGGCACCGAGTGGACCGGGATCACCGTCGCGCAGATGCTGCAACGCATCGTGGCGCTGATGCCGCTGGGCGCGGCGGTGGTGGACGCCCACCGCGACGTCGTCTACCTCAATGAACGGGCCAAGGAGCTAGGCCTGGTGCGCGACCGTCAACTCGATGACCAGGCCTGGGAGGCGGCGCAGCAGGCCCTGACCGGCGTCGACGTCGAATTCGACCTGCAGCCGGCGAAACGGTCGGGTGGCCGGTCGGGGCTCTCGGTGCACGGGCAGGCGCGGTTGCTCAGCGAAGAAGACCGCCGGTTCGCCGTGGTCTTCGCCCACGATCAGTCCGACTACGCGCGGATGGAGGCCACCCGGCGCGACTTCGTGGCCAACGTCAGCCACGAGCTCAAGACCCCGGTGGGCGCCATGGCACTGCTCGCCGAGGCCCTGCTGGCGTCGTCGGACGACTCCGAGACGGTGCGGCGGTTCGCCGAGAAGGTGCTCGTCGAGGCCAACCGGCTCGGCGACATGGTCGCCGAGCTGATCGAGCTGTCCCGGCTGCAGGGCGCCGAACGGCTGCCCAACGTCATCGAGGTCGACGTCGACGAGGTTGTCAGCGAAGCGATTTCGCGGCACAAGGTGGCGGCCGACAACGCCGACATCGAGGTTCGCACGGACGCGCCCAGCGGTTTGCGGGTGCTGGGCGACGAAACGCTGTTGGTCACCGCGTTGGCCAACCTGGTGTCGAACGCCATCGCCTATTCGCCGCCAGGTTCGCCGGTGTCGATCAGCCGCCGTCGCCGCGGGGAGAACATCGAGATCGCGGTGACCGACCGTGGCATCGGGATCGCCCTGGAAGATCAGGAACGGGTTTTCGAGCGGTTCTTCCGCGGGGACAAGGCCCGCTCACGGGCTACCGGCGGCAGCGGGCTGGGCCTAGCCATCGTCAAGCACGTCGCGGCC
>NZ_LZMG01000314.1:0-18931 GCF_001673615.1 Mycobacterium sp. 1245499.0 | reverse complement strand
ACCGGCCCACTGTCGCGATAGGCCGGCGAGAGCTGGACGTAGCGAGCGGCCACCAGATTCGGCGCGACGATCACCGCCTTGGCGTCCGCCGGAATGGGCACGCCGCGGTCGACCTTGAGGACCATCTTGGCCTGGGTGCCCTGCGGCTGAATGGATTTGATGTTGCCGACCTTGACACCGGACACCCGCACCTCGTCATGGGGATAGATCGCGGTGGCGGTGGTGAAATACGCGGTGATCGTGCGTGGCCCGAAGAACGTGTTCCGGACGACCATGGCGGCGCCGGCAATGATCAGCCCGACCAGGACGGCCGCCGTCACGGCCGCCAGCCGCTTGCGCGGAATCCGGGAGATCCGGGAGCTCACTGTGATCCTCCGATCCGTCCGCCCAACGTGCAGCCAGGGCACTGTGGAATGAGGTTGTACGGCCAGGGGGTTAGGGCCCGAGGTACCGGTGACGGGAAGCCGGGACCCTTGGAGGTATCGAAGGTGCGGAATCCCCAGAGGTAGTCGAACAACTCCTGGAAGAGTTGCGGAACAAGGAAGTTCGGGGCGAACGCCTGGTAGGCGTACATACCGGAGATTGCCTCGCCGACTGTGATCTGGAATTTGGCGAGGCCCGGCAGCGCTTTGCCGATGTTGTCGCGGTTCTTCTCCAGGACGCCGGTCACCCGGTTCAGCCGCTCCAGAGTAGGTGCGAGTGTGGCTTCGTTGTCGTGCACCAACCCCGTGAGCTGCTTGGCCACCACCGAGGTGTTGGCCAGCAGGTCGACGATCTCTTGCCGGCGTGCGACCAGCACTTGGAGCAGGGAATCGGAGTTGAGGATGAGCTTGTTGACCTGCATGCTGCGTTCCGAAAGTATCCCGGTGACGTCGCCGGCGCTCTTGAACAACTCGCCCAGGTTCTTGTTGCGGCTGTTGAGGGTTCGCGATAGCCGGGTGAGCGCGTCGAAGGCCGGCCCCATCTGGGGTGCGATCTGGTCGAGCGTCGCCGCCAGCGTGTCCAGCGACTGATTCAGCGCGGTGGTGTTGGTGCCGGCCGTGTCCGACGTCAGGTCACTGACCGCTTCGCTCAGCGAATAGGGAGAAGACGTGCGCGAGACGGGGATCAGCGTCATCGGGTGCATCGTGCCGCTGCCGGCGGACTCCACCGTCAGCATTCGCTCGCCCAGCAGCGTGCCGGTGCGGATGTGCGCGGAAGTCTCGGAGCCGAGCAGGATGTTGCCCTTCATCGCGAACGTCACCAGAGCGTCGCCATGGCTGAGCTTCACATCCGAGACGGAGCCGACCTTCATGCCCGACACGATCACGGGGTTGCCTACCGCCAGGCCGCCGGCTTCGGTGAACAGCGCCTGGTAGCGCACCATCGTCGCCCATTGGATGAATCGGTCGGGCGACAGTCCGACCAGGATGACCATCACCGCCAGGACGACGCCGATGAGTCCGGGCTTGACGAGCCCAGCTCCGCGATACTTGAGCATTAGGGTTCCGTGCACCTTCCTGCATCTGACCTGAAGATGTTGGCGCGCACGGTCTTACCTGAAAGATCCGTGCCGCGGAGCCCGAACTGGCAGAGGTAGTACGGGATGGTGGCGCCGTTCACGCCGAGCCGGACGAGCTTTCGGTAGTTCTGCGGTGCCTTCGCGATCGCGGCGTCGAGGCGGTCCCTGTCGCCATCGAGGATCGGCGCCAGCCGGTTCAACTGGGCGATGGTGCCCGACAGCGGCGGGCGGGCCTCGGCCAGCAGATCCGCCAGCGAGGCTGTTCCCTTGTCCAGGGCGTCAATTGCGGACCCGATCGTGTCCCGGTCACCCGACAGGCCGCTGACAAGCTGCTCGAGGCGATCGATCGCGCCGGAGAACTGCTTGCCGTCCTTGGCAACCGTGCCGATCACGATGTTGAGGTTGTCGATCAGTTGCTGCACGGTTTGGTCGTTGTCGGCCAGGGCATTTGAAAACGAGGTCGTTTTGGAGAACAGCGACTCGAGTGTTCCGCCCTGACCCTGGAAGACCTGCAACAACCCAGACGTCAGCTCGTTGACATCGCGCGCATTCAGGCCCTGCGTAACGGGTTTCAGCCCGCCGAGCAGCAGATCGAGGTCGAGCGCTGGAGCGGTGCGGCTGACCGGAATCTGACCCCCTGCCGGCAGCCGCTTGGGCGAGCCGGGACCGTCGACGAGTTCGAGGTAGCGATCACCCACCAGGTTGAGGTAGCGGACCGCCGCCCTGCTGCCCTCGGTGAGGACGACGTTGCGGTCGGCGTCGAACTTCACCACAACCTTCTTGTCCGGCTGCAGCGACACACTGTTGACGGTGCCCACCCGGATCCCGGCGACCCGCACCGATTGGCCCGGCTTGAGACGCGACACGTCGGTGAACACCGCCGAATACTCGGTCACAGAACCCGTCCGGTACTGGCCGAAGATGAAGAACAGGAAGGCGGTAAGCATCGCCATCACGACCGCAAAGATCGTGAACTTGATCAGCGTTGCGCGCGTTCTCATCCGGGCTGTCCGATCTGCGCGGAGTTACGTGGCGGTCCGGCGATCGGCCCGTACAACAGCTGCTTGAGGAGATCGGAGTTGATCAACAGCTGCGGGTTTCCGTAGTTCACGGGATTCGCGCCGGTATCGGCAATCAGCTGCGGTGGGGCCGTGTTGAACGGCAGCTTCGGCAAACCGACGCACTGCGGGCCGCCCGTCGCCGCAACCTTGGGCAGGTTCGTCGGATAGCGGTAACGCTCGGCGCCCCACGTGAGGCTCGCCGAGATGTTGATGCTGGGTTCCGACAACGGCGCCCCATGCGATATCTGTACGAGCCCCGCGAAAGCGCAGTTGAGCGCCGGAGCGTACTCATTGGTCAGATCGGTCGTCGGCACCAGCAGATGCAAGACATTTGTCAGCGGTTGGCGGTTCGTCGACAACACGTCATTGCCGATGTCGGCCAAGCCGATCGCGCTGATCAGCAACGCATCCAGGTTGTGCTGTTCATCGACAAGTGTCTTGCTGATCCGGGTCGCATTGGCGGCGGTCTTAATGAGGTCGGGTGCCGCGTCGGCATAGGCGTTGGACACCGCCGGCAAGACAGCGAGGTCGTGCCGGAATGCGGGCAGGCTCGGCTCCAGCCTGGCCAGGAACGAATCCAGGTCGCTCAGCGACTGGCCAAGCTGTGGACCCCGCCCGCTGAACGCCTGTGCCAGCGCACCCAGCGACTCGTTGAGCTTGGGCGGGTCGATGTGGCTCAGCACCGACACCAATTGCTGGAATACGGTGTTGATTTCGACCATGACGTGCTGGCCCCGCAGCGTCTGGCCGCTGCGTAGCCGTTGGGCCGAGGGCTGGTCGGGCGGGACCAGCTCGACGGACTTCGCGCCGAATACCGTCGACGAGGCGATATTGACGAGCACGTTGCCGGGGATGAAGTGCATCTGCGACGGGTCCATCGCCAAGTGAATGGCGGCCTCACCGTTGGGCAGCGGCTGGATTGAGGACACCTTACCCACCTGCACGCCGCGCATCTTGACCTTGGCGTCGGGGTTCATGACCAGGCCGGCTCGTTGCGAGATGACCGTCACCGGCACGGTGGTGGTGAAGGAGCCCTGAAACAGACCCACCGCGACGGCGAAGATCAGACCGATGATGAGGACGGTGGCCAGTCCGAGCAAGGGTGGCAGGTAGTTGCGCCCGGCCGGCGGCCGCGCATGGCCGGTGCGCGCCGGTCGCCCCCCGACCGCGCCGCGACCCGCCGGAACATTCTGCGTCATTGCTGTTTCACCTCCTCTGCTAACCGGACAGGTTGAAGTTGCCGTTCGTACCGTAGATAGAAAGCGAGACCAACAGGGTCACCGAAACCACGACGATGAGCGAGGTGCGCACCGCGTTGCCGGTCGCGTTGCCGACGCCGGCCGGTCCCCCCGAGGCGAAATAGCCGTAGTAGGTGTGGATCAGCAGGATGGTGAGCGCCATCAGAATCGCCTGCAGGAACGACCACAACAAGTCGATCGGATTCAGGAACGTGTTGAAGTAGTGCTGATACAAACCCTGCGACTGTCCCAGTAGGAACGTGGTGGTGAACTGGCTGGCCACGAACGACAGGATGACGGCGATGCTGTACAGCGGCGTGATCGCCATCATTCCCGCCAGGATCCTGGTGCTGACCAGGTAGGCGACCGGCCGAATGGCCATGCTCTCCAAGGCATCCACTTCTTCGTTGATCCGCATGGCACCCAGCTGAGCGGTCACGCCGGCGCCGAAGGTGGCCGCCAGACCGATCCCGGCGACCACCGGTGCCGCGATGCGCACGTTGATGAACGCGGCCAGAAAGCCCGTCAGCGCCTCGATGCCGATGTTGCCCAGCGAGGTGTACCCCTGGATGGCCAGGGTGCCGCCCGCCGCCAGCGTCAAGAAGCCGACGATCACCACGGTTCCGCCGATCATCGCCAAAGTGCCCGCGCCCATGCTGATCTCGGCGACCAGTCGAATGACTTCGCGCGTGTAGTGGGTGGCAGCGAAGGGCACCCCGGCGAGCGCCTTGCCATAGAACAGGGTGTGATCGCCGATCCGCCCCATCAGGGCGACCGGCCTCTCGAGTTGACGGGTCAGACGCGGATATGCGGCCCTCAGTGCCATGGCAGCCCTACTTCGCCGTCATCTTGATGCCGATCGCGGTGACCACCACGTTGACGACGAACAGCGACATGAAGGCGTAGACGACGGTTTCGTTCACCGCGTTGCCAACGGCCTTGGCGCCACCGCCGGTGATCGACAGGCCCCGGTAGCAGGCGACCAGGCCGGCGATGAGGCCGAAAAGCGCTGCCTTGACGCACGAAATGATCACCTCGGGAACACCGGTGAGCAACGTGATGCCCGCAGCGAACGCGCCGGGGTTGACGTCTTGGACAAATACCGAAAAGACGTAACCGCCAAGGACGCCGATGATGACCACCAGGCTGTTGAGCAGGAAGGCGACCAATCCTGATGCCAGCATGCGCGGTGTGACCAGACGTTGCACCGGGTTGATGCCCAGCACCTCCATCGCGTCGATTTCCTCGCGAATCGTCCGCGCCCCCAGATCCGCGCACATTGCCGTAGCGCCGGCACCCGCAACGATCAAAACCGTGACCAGCGGGCCGAGCTGGGTGACAGCACCGAACGCGGCGCCCGCACCGGAGAGATCCGCCGCGCCCAGTTCGCGCAAAAGGATGTTGAGCGTGAAGCTGACCAGGACGGTGAACGGGATGGCGACCAGCAAGGTGGGAGCCAGCGACACCCGCGCGACAAACCAGGACTGCTCCAAGAACTCCCGCCACTGGAAGGGCCGGCGGAACAGGTACTTGACCGCGTCGGCGGACATCGCGAACAGGGCGCCGACGGCGTGCATGGGCCCGGTGAAGTCGAATTTCAGTTTCAGCTGCGGTAATCCCGCTGACCAGTGGTCGGCGCCCTTAGTTGCCATCGGCGTCAGGCCCTTTCCACGCTACGAGACCGGCAGTCTTGTTCTGGCGCAACGGCTGCGGTAAGTTCAGCAGAATTGACGGCCGTAAACGCCCGCTGACGAGGGCGAAATGCTCAGCGGGCAGCCAATTTCCGGCATCGACCTTGGAAGTGACAGCCGCGACCTCGCTCACGCCAGACCTCCGTTCTGTTGCGTGAGTTGGCGCTGCAAAACGAGGGGCCCCACGTCTTGAAGCGTCCGGCGATTATGACTCATGCCGCGTCCGGGCGGAGCGAAAAATGCATAACCGTTATCGCGCATTCCGCGATTGGTGCACGGGCGCAAGGCGACTGCGTCCCAACGCAAGCGACGGTCGGCTCAAGCATGTCGCTGCTGACTCCAGTCCAAATAGTGCTCACGTGACGGCGCCGGCCGTCTTGAGTTCGATGATGCGGTCCCAGTCGAGGCCGAGCTCCATCAGGATTTCGTCGGTCTGCTCTGCGAATCCGGGGGCTGGCCCGGTCTGTGGCGCTGCGACGTCGAACTGTACCGGGTTGGCCACCAGCTCGAGTTCGCCCGCCCGCACCAGGTACTCGTTCGAGCGGATCTGCGCATCCTCGGCCGCTTGCAGGGTGTCCTGCACGGGCGCCCACGGCCCGGAGAGCGTGGCGAAGCGCTCGCTCCACTCGGCCAGCGTGCGGCCGGCGATGGCCTTGGTCAGCAGCTCGACCGCGTCCGCGGTGTTGGCGGCGATGTTCTCCACGGTGTCGAAGCGCGGATCATCGGCCAACTCGGGCAGGTCGACGTGGCGGCACACGTCGGCCCAGAACTTGGTGGGCTGCATCATCACGAAGGAGATGTAGCGGCCGTCGGATGTCGTGTACAAACCCACCAGCGGGTTGTTGGGCGCGCCGTGCACGCCCGGCGGCGGCGATTCCAGCCGCTGGTTCAGATGCTTTGTCAGCGCGACCGTGTGCCCCAGCGACCACAGCCCGCTGCCCAGCAACGACACGTCGACCACCGACGGTTCGCCGGTGCGCTCGCGCTTGAGCAGCGCCGCCGCGATGCCGCCGGCCAGGTTGGTACCCGAGATGGTGTCGCCGTACGCCGGTCCGGGCGGCGCGATCATGCCCGGCATGCCGGCCGGAGTGATGGTGGCGGCCGTACCGGCCCGGCACCAGAAGGCGGTCATGTCGTAGCCGCCTTTGGTCGACTCTTCGCCGCGCGGGCCGAGCGCACTGCCGCGCGCGTAGACGATCTTCGGGTTCACCGCCCGGATGTCATCGACGTCGATGCCGAACTTGCGCCGGTGGTCGGGCAGGAAGCTGGTGAGGAACACATCCGAGCGGCGGGCCAGCTCATAGAGCACCTCCTTACCCTCGGGCACCGACATGTCCAGCCCGATGCTGCGCTTGCCGCGGTTGGCGTGCTCGATGTTGGGGTTGGGATCGCCCTCGACGCGCAGCATCCCGGTCTGTCGCAGTCCACGTTGCGGATCACCGGTCACCGCGTGCTCGACCTTGACCACGTCGGCACCCCATTCGGCGAGCACCGCACCCGCCGAGGGCACGAACCCATACATAGCGACTTCGAGGACGCGGATGCCTTCGAGCGGCCTCATGCGCCGGCTCCTTTCGCTGAGACGGCGGGCACGGCGAAGGTCTTGCGCTCGAGGAACTCCTCGAGCCCGGCGACGCCCATCTCCCGGCCCACGCCCGACTGCTTGAAACCCCCGAACGGGCTATCCGCGCCGAAATAGTTGCCGCCGTTGATGGAGAAGGATCCGGTCCGGATGCGGCGCGCCACGGCCAGCGCGCGGTCCTGATCGCGGCTGAACACCGCGCCCGCGAGCCCGTAGATCGAGTTGTTGGCGATGCGCACGGCGTCGTCGTCATCGTCGAACGCGATCACCACGAGCACCGGCCCGAAGATCTCGTCCTGGGCGACCTCGCTGTCGGGATCGACGTTGGTCAGCAGCGTCGGCGCATAGAAGTAGCCCGGGTCGAGTCGCTTGCCCCCGGTGACCAGGGTCGCCCCGGCGGCCACGGCGCGCTGCACCATGCCGTCGACCTTGTCCCGCTGTTGCTCGTTGATCAGCGGTCCCATATAGGTTTTGGGATCGGCCGGGTCGCCGTGGCGCACCTTGGCGAAGTTCTGCGCGATCAGTTCGACGATTTCGTCGTGGTGCGACCTGGGCACCAACAGCCGGGACGTGAGCGCACAGCCCTGGCCCGCATGGGTGACCATGCTGAACGCCGCGAACAGGGCCGCGTTGGCGAAGTCGGCGTCATCGAGAATGATCGCCGCCGACTTGCCGCCCAGCTCCAGAAAGACCCGCTTCACGGTGTCGCTCGCCGCGGCCATGATCTTGCGCCCGACCGCAGTCGACCCGGTGAAGGTGATGACGTCGACGTCCGGGCTGGTGGTCAGGGCTACCCCGGCAGCCGGGTCCGACGAGCTCAGCACGTTCACGACCCCGGCCGGAATGTCGGTGTGATTGGCGATCAGCTCGCCGAGCGCCAGCGTGACCAGCGGTGTGTCCGGGGCGCCCTTGAGCACCACCGTGCATCCGGCGGCCAGCGCCGGGGCGAGCTTCGCCAGCGCGAGCTGGTTGGGGTAGTTGTAAGCGATGATGGCGCCGACCACCCCGGCGGCTTCCTTTTCCACCCAGCGGTGGTGGAGCATGCCTCGCGATTCTTTTTCGCCCAGGTCCTCGGTGAACCGATAGGTGCGCAGCAGGTCCGCGTAGAAGCGCACGATGCCGATCGGCTCGTCGAGCTGAGCGCCCTGGGTCAGTGCGCGGGTGGCGCCCACTTCGGCGATGGTGAGGTCGCGCAACTCCTCGGCGTGGTCGACGAGCGCCTGGTGCAACTGGTCGAGGCAGCGGATCCGCAACTCGACGTCGGTGGGCCAGCTGGTCTCGTCGAACGCCCGCCGGGCGGCCGCGATCGCCGCTTGAGCTTCCTCGCCACCGGCGTCCGGCGCATGCCCGATCACAGCACCCGTTGCGGGGTTGATCGAGGGGAACGTCCTGTCGGCGCTGACCAGCCGGCCATCGATCAACAGACGGCGGTCGACGTGGGACTCAGGCGCGGCATCCGCGACGGTCACTGTGGTTCCAGTGGCGGGCTCTGCCGTGTCCTGGGCAGGCATTCCGTACCCCCTAGTGTGGTGGCGATCACGATAATTTCATTCTCTTCCCCGGCGAATCTTACATTCGACTTTCGATAATTCAAGAAAGTCTCAGGAATGAGATCGGGGGTGCTGACCAGGGCCGCAACCGGCCGTACACTGCCGGCCAGGGTCTTTCCCGCAGGCCGGACGCGGTGTTAGGCGCATGTTGCACGGCGCTCCGCGCGGAGAGTAGGGTTCTCATAATTGTAAGGGAGATTCTTTGTGACTGAAATGGCCCCCTCCGGAGCAGAGGCCTCTACATGAAGACTGCGGTAGTCACCGGCGGCGGATCCGGCATCGGCCTCGCCGTCGCGCAACGCCTGCGGGCGGACGGTTTGAACGTCGCCTCCATCGATCTGCGGCCGTCGGAAGCCGATTTCGCCTTCACCGCCGACGTCACCGATCGCTCGCAAGTGGACGCGGCGCTGTCGGCCGTCCGCGCGCAACTCGGGCCGGTGACGGTTCTGGTCAACGCCGCCGGCCTCGACGGGTTCAAGAAGTTCAACAACATCACCTTCGAGGATTGGCAGCGGGTGATCGACGTCAACCTCAACGGCGTCTTCCACACCGTCCAAGCGGTGCTCCCCGACATGATCGAGGCGGGATGGGGACGCATCGTCAACATCTCGTCGTCGAGCACGCATTCCGGTGCGCCCTACATGAGTCATTACGTGGCGGCCAAGTCGGCGGTCAACGGCCTGACGAAGTCGCTCGCACTCGAGTACGGGCCCAAGGGCATCACGGTCAACGCGGTGCCGCCCGGCTTCATCGACACCCCGATGCTGCGCGCCGCCGAGAAGAACGGATTCCTCGGTGACATCGACGAGACCATCGCGCGGACGCCGGTGCGCCGGATGGGCACGCCGCAAGACATCGCGGCGGCGTGCGCGTTCCTGGTGTCCGAGGAGGCCGGCTACATCACCGGTCAGATCTTGGGCGTCAACGGCGGTCGCAACACCTGAGCGGTGGCGATTCGTCGGCGGCGCCCGGTAACCAGTGTGAGAGGAGACAACCCGTGAAGGTCTGGGTGGATTCACAGCGGTGCCAGGGCCACACCCTGTGCGCCATGATCGCGCCGGAATCGTTTCAGCTCAGCGACATCGACGGCAGCTCGTCGGCGGTCGACGAGGTGGTGCCCGCCGACCGCGAGGACCAGGTCCGTGAGGCCGCGCAGTCCTGTCCGGAGCAGGCCATCATGATCACCGACGACGCCTGAGCCGCTATCGGATCCGTAGCTACGGCAAACACATAGGGAGACAGAGCATTGAGCGTCGACGACGTCGTCAATGACAGCGACCGCAAGAAGAACCGGTACCACTTCGACCGGCATTCCGCGGAATACCGGTCGAAGTTCAAAGCGATCACCGAAGAGATGCACGCCAAGTGCCCGATGGCCTGGACGGATACCTATGGCGGCCACTGGGTTGCGGCCGGCAGCCACGAGGTGTTCGAGCTGGCCCGCTGCCCCGCCGTCTCCAACGATCACGACATCCACGGCGAACGCCGCGGCTACAAAGGCATTTCGATCCCCACGGCCAGCCGGGTCAGCGCGGTGCGCGGCGGGATCCTGGAGATGGACGACCCCGAGCACCGCATCTACCGAACCGTGCTCAACCCGTACCTGTCGCCCGCGGCGATCAAGCGCTGGGAACCGTTCATCGACGACGTGACGCGCGCCTGCCTGGACGAGAAGATCGAAAGTGGCCGCATCGACTTCGTGGACGACCTGGCCAACATCGTGCCCGCCGTCTTCACGCTGGCGATGCTGGGCATCCCGCTGAAGAAGTGGAACCTGTACAGCGAGCCGGTTCATGCCGCGGTGTACACGCCCGAACACTCCCCCGACATCGAGCGCGTCACCGCGATGCACCGCGAGATGGGCCTCGACATGGTCAACAATATGATCGAGATCCGCGCGAACCCGCGGCCCGGAATCGTCAACGGCCTACTCCAGATGCGCATCGACGGTGAGCCGGCCCCGGAGCTGGAAATCTTGGGGAACCTCGGCCTGGTCATCGGCGGGGGCTTCGACACCACGACCGCGCTGACCGCCCACTCGCTGGAATGGCTTTCAGAACACCCGCAGCAACGACAGCTGCTCAGCGACGAGCGCAAGACCCTGCTCGACCCCGCGACCGAGGAGTTCTTGCGCTACTTCACCCCGGCGCCCGGAGATGGCCGGACCTTCTCCGAGGACACCGAGCTCGACGGCACCCAGTTCAAAGAGGGTGAGCGGCTGTGGATTTCGTGGGCGATGGCCAACCGCGACCCCTCGGTGTTCCACGACCCGGACCAGATCATCCTCGACCGTAAAGGTAACCGGCACTTCAGCTTCGGGCTGGGCGTGCACCGCTGCATCGGCTCGAACGTGGCGCGCACCGTGTTCAAATCCATGCTCACCGCGGTCCTCGACCGGATGCCCGACTACAAATGCGATCCGGAGGGCACCGTTCACTACGAGACCATCGGCGTCATCCAGGGCATGCGCAAGCTGCCGGCCACCTTCACGCCCGGCCGCAAGATCGGGGCCGGCCTCGACGAAACACTGGAGAAGCTTCAGCGCATCTGCGACGAACAGGAACTCGCCCGGCCGATCACCGAACGCAAGGAAGCCGCGGTCATCGACTGAGCCGTTCAGAATTTCGCGAGTCGGCCTGTTCAGCGTGACCGCGTCTTATATTTGAGCCAAACGCGTGCGCAGAGAGGGAGACGCATCGGTGAAGACTTTCGCAATGAGCCTTGCGCTTGCCATGGCCGCGCTGACTCTCACGCCGAGCGCCCACGCGGACATGCTGTATTCCAATTACCGGGTGGACACGAACCGGGATCCCGGCCACAGCTGGATCTGGTCGATCAACCCGTGCGTTAATTCAGCGCCTGGATGCCTGCAGGTGTACGCAACGCCGCAACCCAACGGGCAGGCGGCGCCCTGGCGGGGAGAGGCCCATCTGACCGATGGCCGCTATGTCATGGCCGCTGACGACCCCTTCGGTGTGCGTTGCGTGGTCCAGTTCTTTCCCTCGCATGACGTCTACTCGTGGGATCCGGTGACGCTGGCGGGTCAGGTCGACTCGACGTTCGACACCGGCTGCGGCGGCGGACCGGGGGGCGCCAACAGCTGGCCGTTCTCGCTCGTGCGATGGTAGCCGCGTGAGAGGTACAGGAGTCGGTCGATCATGACGGCGACGGGCAGCAGGCACGATGGCTGACGAGAAGAAGGCGCCGGTGGATTCGGCCACCTCGAAGGCCGACGTGCAGGCGTTGCTCGAGGAGGCCGAGGCCGAGGCCGCCGAAGCCGAGGCGCTGGCCGCCGCGGCCCGCGCCCGCGCTCGCGCCGCCCGCCTCCGGCGCGAAGCGCTGGCCCAGACCGAGACCGAGACAGCGACCGCGGCCACAACCGAGCCCGAGACCGCCCAAGAGGCGCCGGCCGCCGAAGAAGACGGAACCGACACCGCCGAGCCGGAGACCGACGACGACGTCACCGAAACCGTCGAGGCAACCGGCACCGAAGCAGCCGAGAACGAGCGCGAAGCCTCCGACGAAACCGCCGAAGGGACAGAAGCGCAAGCCAAGTCGGCCCGCTCTCGGCGGCGTCTGCGGCTGCCCTCGTGGTCCGTGGTGTGGAAGGCGGCGGTCATCCTGCTCATCTGCGCCTTCCTCGGCGCCAGCGGATACATGGTGTGGAACCACAATGAAACGATCGAGCGCAACCACCGCGCCGCGAACATTCTCGCGGGCGCCCGACAAGGTGTCGTCAACCTGACTTCCATGGACTTCAACAAGGCCAAGGAGGACGTCCAACGGGTGATCGACAGCTCGACCGGCCCGTTCCGGGACGACTTCCAAGCGCGCGCAAAGGATTTCACGACCGTCGTCGAACAGTCCAAAGTGGTCACGCAGGGAAGCGTGAACGCGGCGGCCGTACAAACGATCAACGGGGATTTTGCGTTGGTTCTCGTCGCGGCCACCTCGCACGTCACCAACGCCGCGGGCGCCAAGGACGCACCACGCAATTGGCGGCTGAAGGTGACCGTGAAAAACGACGGCGGGCAATACAAGATGTCCAACGTGGAGTTCATTCCGTGAGCGAGGACCAGCCCGGCATCGACACAGCCGTCGACACTGCCGACGACTCCGTCGACCACGAGTCTGTCGACCAAACCGACCGCGACGAAAGTAGCGCTCCACCTGCGCGGCGCAGGGTGAAAGTCGTTCCCGTGATTCTGATTGTGCTGCTGCTGCTTTCCGGCGGCACGGCGACCTGGCTGTACTTCAAGCAGTACCGGCCCGACAAACAGACCGACGCCAGCGTCGCGAGCACGGTCGCCAATGCGGCGTCCGACGGAACCGTCGCGTTGCTGTCGTACTCGCCGGAGTCGCTCGACAAGGACTTCGCCAACGCCAAGACCCACCTGTCCGGGGACTTCTTGTCGTACTACAACCAGTTCACCGAACAGATCGTCGCGCCGGCAGCCAAGCAGAAGTCGCTGAAAACCAACGCCCGGGTGTTGGGGGCCGCGGTTCAGGAATTGCACCCGAATTCGGCGGTCGTGCTGGTGCTGGTCGACCAGAGCACCACGAGCAAGGACACTCCCGACCCCGCGATGGCTTCCAGCAGCGTGCTGGTGAGTTTGACCCGAGTCAACGGCGCCTGGCTGATCACCAAGTTCGATCCGGTCTAGGCCGTTTCAGCTAGTTCGACCGTTGCGTGTGAACCCATGGCTTTCACTGTGAGCTGAGGGCGCCGACACGCCGGCGGCGGCCGCCATGGATTCACACTCGACACCGTGGATTCACACTCGACGCAGCGAACCTGCGCCGCCGGGCTCCGGCCGCCAGGACTGTGCCCAAGGATTCACCAAGGATCCGCCGAGGCCGGCATTCGATCCTTTTCTCATGCCGCTCAATCGCCGGCACCCGGGAGGAGGAATCGCCATGTCGCTACTGGGCAACCACATATCTCTGATGCACGGTTGGGTCCCGATCACGGCCCAGATCGTCACCCCGCTCACCCTGGCGGTTGCCGCCGGCTGGCGATCGCGTCGTTGGCGCCTGCTCTGGCTGCCCGCCGCTGCCGTCGCCGGGGTCGGCACGGCGCTCGGGGCGCGCCGCTGCATCAGCGCGGCGGCACCGGACGCGCTATACGTCTGGATCGCGTTGGTCGGTGTGGCCATGGCGGTGCTGATCCTGGGCTGGCGCGGTGCGCGGTGGTGGCGGCGCGGACTATCCATCCTGGCCGTGCCGCTGTGCCTGCTCTGCTCGCTGCTGGTGCTCAACCAATGGGTCGGTTACTTCCAGACCGTCCAGAGCGCGTGGAATCAGTTCACCTCGGTTCCGCTGCCCGACCAGGTCGACAAGGCCACGGTGACCACGCTGGCGGCGAAGGGCTCCAAGCCGCCGCACGGCAGCCTGGTGCCGGTCGTGATCCCCGAAGACGCTTCGCAATTCAAGCACCGTGAGGAACTCGTCTACCTGCCGCCGGCCTGGTTCGCCAGCTACCCGCCGCCGCAGTTGCCGACGGTGATGATGATCGGCGGCATGGTCAACACGCCCGCCGACTGGGTGCGCGCCGGCGGCGCCGTGGACGCCGTCGACGCCTTCGCGGCCGCGCACGGCGGCAACGCGCCGGTGCTGGTGTTCGTCGACCCGGGCGGCGCCTTCGACAACGACACCGAATGCGTCAACGGAAGCCACGGCAACGCGGCCGATCACCTGACCAAAGACGTTGTGCCCTACCTGGTCTCGAACTTCGGTGTCAGCCCCGACCCGTCCCGCTGGGGTGTCGTCGGCTGGTCGATGGGCGGAACCTGCGCGGTGGACCTGACCGTCATGCACCCCAACATGTTCAGCTCGTTCGTCGACATCGAGGGCGACCTGACCCCCAACACCGGGACCAAGGAGCAAACCATCGCCAACCTGTTCGACGGCGATGCCGACGCGTGGGCGAGATTCGACCCGACCACGGTGATCAACCGCCACGGACGCTACACCGGGGTATCCGGTTGGTTCGCCATCTCGTCGGGTGATTCACCGCGCCGCGACGTCACCACCGTGGACACCGCCGCAATGGCCGTCGCCGGTCGCGCCGCCGCCGCCGACCCGGGCAACCAGGCCGCGGCCGCCTCGTCCCTGTGCGGGCTGGGCCGAGCCAACGGCATCGACTGCGCGGTGGTGGCCCAGACCGGAAAGCACGACTGGCCGACCGCCGGCATGGCGTTCTCCACCGCGCTGCCGTGGCTGGCCGGCCAGCTGCACACCCCGGGTGTGAGTCGGATCGCCTTGCCCAGCAACGGCTCTCAGCAAGCCCTATGACCGCGCTAGCCGCGCGGCAGGCCGAGTACCCGCTGGGCGATGATGTTGCGCTGGATCTCCGACGTGCCGCCGGCGATGGTCCCGGAGAAGCTGCGGGCGTAGCGCTCGAACCAGCTGGCGAAGTAGTGGTCGAGGTTCATGTGCGCGTACGGGCCCGTCAGGCCCGGGTGCACCAGTCCGTCGGAACCCGCGGACGTCAGCGCCAGTTCCATGCCACGCAACTCAGCCTCGGAGCCGAGCAGCTTGAGCACCGAGATCGCGGCCACATCATCTTCGCCACGCGCGGCGCGCGCCAGAGCCGCCGAACCCAGCAGCCGTAGGGCCTGCTTGTCCATGATGGTGCTGGCGTATTGGTCACGCTCGACGTCGGTGCTCGGATGGAAATCGTCGATCATGTTCTCCAGGCGATCGGCGAAACCCAGCCACATCATCGTGCGTTCATGGCCCAGCGAGCCGTTGGCCACCCGCCACCCCTGGTCGAGCTCCCCGACCAGGTTCTCGGCCGGCACCCGAACGTCGGTGAAGAACACCTCGTTGAAATCGAGATCGTCGGCACCGCAGATCGACGGGAACGGCCGGCGCACCAGCCCCGGGGTATCGGTGGGGATGATGAGCGCGCTGATTCCCTTGTGCTTGGGGACATCCGGATTGGTCCGCACGAACGTCAGCAGGACGTCGGCGTCGTGGGCCCCCGAGGTCCACACCTTCTGGCCATTGACCACGAAGTGACCGCCGTCCAGCACCGCGCGAGTGCGCAGCGACGCCAGGTCGGAACCAGCGCTCGGTTCGCTCATGCCGAGCGAAGCGGTGATCTCGGCCCGCAAAATCGGCACCGCCCAACGCCGCTTCTGCTCGTCGCTGCCGAACGACAACAGCGATGCCCCAACAATATTCACGCCCTGCGGGTTGAAGCTGTGGTAGATCCGCCGGCGGCTCAGTTCCTCGAGATAGACGAACTGCTGAATGACCGTGGCGTTGCGCCCGCCGAATTCCGGCGGCTGGCTGGGCAGCAGCCAGCCGTTGTCGAACAACAGCCGCTGCCAGTCGCGGGCCCACTGCGGCATGTGCGAGACCGACCGGGGGCGTTCGAGCGTTTCGCTTGCGGGAGGCAGGTTTTCATCAAGGAACGCCGAGAACTCCGCCCGGAACTCCTCGACGTCGGAATCAAAAGTCAGCTGCACGGTATTCCTCCGCGATCCGCGCCCGGTGCTCCGCCGCGCCGCCGAGCATCAACTCGCCCGCCTTGGCTCGTTTCAGCGCGAACTGCAGGTCGTTCTCCCACGTGAATCCCATTGCGCCATGCAGCTGTAGGCCGTGCCGGAACACCAGCGACTGGCATTCGCCGGCCGACGCCTTGGCCATCGCGGCCGCCAGCCGGCGGCGCGGATCGTCGGCCGCGATCGTCAACGCGGCGAAGTAGGCCAGCGCGCGCGCCCGTTGCACGGCGACGTGCATGTCGGCGGCCTTGTGCTGCACGGCCTGGAACGAGCCGATCGCCACGCCGAACTGCTGGCGGCTACTCACGTGCTCGAGCACCAGGTCGAGGATGCGTTGGCAGGCGCCCACCATCGTGATCGCCATGCCGGTCAACGCGAAATGGTGAGCGCGTTCCGCGTCGACGGTCAGCCGGTCACTGTCGGGCACCCGAACCTCGGCGAACGACAGGTCGGCGACGTGCAGTACCGGATCGAACACCGCCGCGCGCCGGGCCGACACCTGACCGGACGCGACCAGGAACACCCCGGCGTCGGTCACCACCGCCAGCCGATCCGCGCGATCTCCGTCGAGCACGTGCCGCGCGGTGCCTTCCAGGACCCAACCCTCGGCGTCGCGGTGCGCGGCGACCCCGCTATAGACCGCGGTGCCCGACTGGTGTGGGTCGAAGCGGTCCGCGGCGAGCGGCGCGAACTGGCTCATCGTCGCCAGGTAAGGGGTGGGGTCGGTGGCGTGGCCGAGCTGCTCGAGCACGATGGCCAACTCGACGGCGCTGTCCGCATCGCTGAGCTCGGTCCAGCCCTGGTCAACATACGATTTCCACAACGGGCTCGGGTCGACGCCCTCTTCGGCCACGCTGCGCACCAACGACGGCGGGCACTGCTTCGCGACGGCGTCGCGCACCGTGTCCTGCCACAGTCGCTGGTCAGCATCGAACTCCAACAGCATCCGCGCCGCCTCTCGTCGTGACTGTCACGGCGAGAATACCATTCTCGGTTGCGGAAGTAATAATCTCTGAATCCGGGCATGGGGTATCAAACAGGCCATCCCGCCGCGCGCCCGGTTCGCCGGGCCAATGGCTTCGAGCGCCCAGCTAGCCGGGGGCTCGGGCACCGTCGAGGACGCCGTCGGCGGCTTGGTCCCAGCGGTCGAGGTTGACGAATTCGGCCAGCGGACGCCGTCGCAGCGGGCCATGTTTGCCCTTCGGCCACCCCACCACGATGTGACCGGCGATCATCCAGCCCTCGGGTACCCCGACGGCCTCCCGCAGCAGCTGCTCACCGCCGTACGAGGCCCAGCTGGTCAGGCAGGCACCCAGGCCCTGGGCCCTGGCGGCCAGTAGGAAGTTCTGCATGGCGGGAAAGATCGAACCGCCGAGCAGCAGTTCGGACGCCGTCGGGTAATGCGCCTGGGCGAACAGGACCGAAGTGAATTCACCGGCGCGGTCGTGCAATTCGTATGTCGCACGGTAGGTGCGGGCTCGACGGCTGTTGTCGTCGTCGGCGGGCCGGTTCATGCCGTAGACCGGCTCGATCACTTCCAGCGCGTGGGCCGCGGCCTTGGCCACCACCGCCCGCTGCTCGGGCGATTGCAGCACCACGAATCGCCAGCCTTGCGCATTGGCGCCCGAGGGGGCCCACCTGGCCGCCTCGAGACACCGCGCCAGGGTCGCATCGTCCACCGGCTCGTCGGTGAAGCGCCGGATGGTCCGGGCCGTCGACATCACTTCCCAGATGTCAGCGCTTGCTCCGGTCACTGCTTCTCCTCTACGTCCAGAGTCGCCCAGGTCCGCACCGTCAGTTCGTATTCCTTGCGGCGCAAGACTTTTGGTTACCGCGACGTTGAAGCACCCGTCCGGCGGCAATGAGAACAGAAAGTGGACAGCTTCATTAGAACCTCGACTGTAGACCCCGCCGAGCGACCACGGTGCAAGACTGCGCTCAGGCAATCGGAACCTCGCCAGCGCACGCGCGACTACATCGAGGGCCGCTGCCCCGAATTGAAGGGAGATGTGCATTGGATCGCGAAACCTACCAGCGGGGGCTTGACATCCGCTCCGAGGTGCTGGGCGAGGAGTATGTCAACCGCGCGTTGGCCAACGCGGACGACTTCACCGGGCCCCTGCAAGACCTCGTCACCGAATACTGCTGGGGTGCCGTCTGGGGCCGCGAGGAACTCCCGCGCAAGACCCGCAGCATGCTCAACCTGGCGATGATCTCGGTGCTCAACCGGCCCAACGAATTACGCACACACATCAAGGCGGCGCTGACCAACGGTGTCACCCGTGAGGAAATCCGCGAGGTCTTCCTGCAGGTGGCCATCTACGCCGGCGTGCCGGCCGCCGTCGACAGCTTTCGCATCGCGGGGAGCTGCACCGCCATTTGGCTACCGACAGTGGACAAGTCGACGTAGCGCCGCACCCGCGCCCCCTCGATCACGCCCGCCGGGCCGGTCGCCACCATCGGGGTAAGGGACCCAACATGAAGATCGGGTTCATCGGACTCGGAAATATGGGCCTTCCCATGGCATCCCGCCTCCTCCGGGAAAATCACGACGTCGTCGCCTTCGACACGAGCGGCGAGGCACTCGAGCGCGTCGTCGCCCTTGGCGCCCGCCCGGCGTCGTCGGCCAAGGAGGTCGCCGACCGCGCCGAAACGGTGCTGGCCAGCCTGCCCACCCCGAGTGTGTCGCTGGAGGTGGCGACCGGCCCGGCGGGCGTGATCGAGGGGGCGCGGGTGCGGCGCTACGTCGACTTGTCCACTGTCGGTAGCCAAATGGCGGTGCAGATCCACGCGATGC
>NZ_LZMG01000313.1:0-3465 GCF_001673615.1 Mycobacterium sp. 1245499.0 | reverse complement strand
CGTGCCGGCCACCTCGTCGAACAGCTTCGAGCCCGCCGCCAGCGTGCGGTTGAACGCGGTCTCCTCGGCGACGGCGATGCGCCGGATCCGGTCGAAGTCGGCGACCAGCTCGGGGTACGACGGCCCCATCGCGTCGCGCACCGTGGCCATCAGGTCGCCGACGATGGGCCCCTCGATGTCGAGCAGCCTGGCCGAGCGGATCACCCGGCGCAGCAGCCGGCGCAGCACGTAGCCGCGGCCGTCGTTGCCCGGCGTGACGCCGTCGCCGATCAGGATGGCGGCGGTGCGGCTGTGGTCGGCGATCACCCGGTAACGCACGTCGTCGTCGTGGTTGCCCACGTCATACCCGCGGGGCGCCCGGGCGGCGGCGGTGTCGATGACCGGGCGCAGCAGGTCGGTCTCGTAGACGTTGTGCACGCCCTGCAGGATGAACGCGACCCGCTCCACGCCCATGCCGGTGTCAATGTTCTTGCGCGGCAACGGCCCCAGGATCTCGAAGTCGGCCTTGCCGGTGCCCTCGCCGCGCTCGTTCTGCATGAACACGAGATTCCAGATCTCGATGTAGCGGTCCTCGTTGGCGATCGGGCCGCCCTCGATGCCGAACTCCGGCCCGCGGTCGTAGTAAATCTCCGAGGACGGGCCGCACGGGCCGGGGATGCCCATCGACCAGTAGTTGTCTTCCATGCCGCGGCGCTGGATGCGATCGGAGGGCAGGCCGGCGATCTCCTGCCACAGCTGCACGGCCTCGTCGTCGTCGAAAAAGACCGTCGTCCAGATGCGTTCGGGATCCAGGCCGTAGCCGCCCTGCTCGACGCTGTTGGTCAGCAGGGTCCAGGCCAGCTCGATGGCGCGGCGCTTGAAATAGTCGCCGAACGAGAAGTTGCCCGCCATCTGAAAGAACGTGTTGTGTCGGGTGGTGATGCCGACCTCGTCGATATCGGGCGTGCGGATGCACTTTTGGATGCTGGTGGCGGTCGAGTACTCGGGAGTGCGCGCGCCCAGGAAGTAGGGCACGAACTGCACCATGCCCGCGTTGACGAACAGCAGGTTGGGGTCGTCGAGGATCACCGATGCGCTCGGCACCTCGGTGTGGCCCGCCTTCACGAAATGATCAAGAAACCGCTTCCTGATCTCGTGTGTCTGCACTTTCCAGCCCGCTTCTTTCCGTTACTTCGACGTCTGGCTCCCAGCCTATTCGCCGGGTGTGAGAAGCCCATCTAACGACGCATTTCGACCGCTCACAGTACCTGCCCCGGCGCGCCGGGCGTCCGGCCGCTAACCCTCCAGAAAGCTCAGCCGGACCGAGCGTTGGGGGTTGTCCCGGTTCAAGTCGACCAGGACGATGCTTTGCCACGTGCCCAGCATCGGCTCCCCGCCCGAGACCGGCACCGTCACCGACGGCGCGACGAGCGCCGGCATCACATGGTCGGCGCCGTGGCCCGGGGAGCCGTGCGAGTGCCGGTACCGGTCGTCGCGCGGCAGCAGCCGTTCCAGCGTGTCGACCAGGTCGTCGTCGGAACCGGCACCCGTCTCGATGATGGCCACCCCCGCCGTGGCGTGCGGGACGAACACGTTGCACAGGCCGTCCCCGCGCGACCAGCAGAACCCGCGCACCGCTTCGGTGAGATCGACGATGCGGCGGCGCGAGGTGTCCACGTCCAACACATCGGTATGCACCCGGACAAGCCTACGGCCCGACCGTCGCGACCAGCCAATCGTTTGTGAGCGCGGCCACAGTTGGGCATTGCGGCACGCAACCGGCAGGAGGAAGGTAACTGGTGGGACCGGTGGCGCCACCGGGTCCCGTTAGTTGTCAAGCCCCGACACAGAGAGGGGTCGACCGTGTACGCACGTTCCACCACCATCCAGGCGCAACCCCTGTCGGTCGACATCGGAATTGCGCACGTTCGCGACGTCGTCATGCCCGCCCTCACCGAGATCGACGGGTGCGTGGGGCTGTCGCTGTTGGTCGACCGGCAATCCGGCACCTGCATTGCGACCAGCTCGTGGGAGACCATCGAGGCGATGCGCGGCAGCGCCGAGCGGGTCGCGCCCATCCGTGACCGGGCCGCGCTGATGTTCGACGGCAGCGCGCGGATCGAGGAATGGGACATCGCCCTGCTGCACCGCGACCACCCGTCCCGACAGGGTGCGTGCGTGCGCGCCACCTGGCTCAAGGTGGTGCCGGATCAGCTCACCCGGTCGCTGGACTTCTACCGGTCCTCGGTGCTGCCCGAGCTGGAGGACCTCGACGGGTTCTGCAGCGCCAGCCTGCTCGTCGACCACCCCGCGTGCCGCCGGGCGGTCACCTGCTCCACGTTCGACTCGATGGAGGCGATGGCCCGCAACCGCGACCGGGCCAGCGAACTGCGCAGCAGGCGGGTGCGCGAGCTGGGCGCCGAGGTGATCGACGTGGCCGAGTTCGAGCTGGCCATCGCCCACCTGCGGGTGCCCGAGCTGGTCTAGCCGGGCAATCAGGCTGGGCCTAGGGCAAGGCGTCGCCGGGGAACCCGCGGCAGGCGTGCACCTCGTAGGTGAAGACGCCCGCGGCGACCCCGGGGTCCTCGCTCATGATCCCGGTGGTCTCGTCGACCGTCGCGGCGAAGACTCCGACGCCGCAGACGTCGGACTCGTCGCTGACCGGCAGGACCACCGCGAGCACCCCGTCGTCGCGCAGCCCGAAATTGCGCCGGCCGTGCTCCCAGATCACGCCGACCGACGACTCGTCGCCGAACCTGGGGCCGCGCTTGAGGATGACGACGCTATAGGGCTTGGCGGTGGGCAGCAGCCGGCCCATCTCCTCGTCGGTGAAGACCTTCATGACCGTCCCCTCTTGTTGCGGATGATCGCGCGCAATCGGTCCAGCCGGCCGGCCATTTCGCGTTCACCGCCGCGGCCGGTGGGCCGGTAGTAGTCGACACCGACCAGCTCGTCGGGTGGATACTGTTGCGCGACAACGCCATCCGGGTGATCATGCGAGTACTTGTAGCCCTGCGCGTTGCCCAGCCCGGCGGCGCCCGAATAGTGCCCGTCGCGCAGGTGCGGCGGAACCAGTCCGGCCTTGCCGGCCCTGATGTCGCTCATCGCCGCACCCAGCGCCGTGGTGACCGCGTTCGACTTCGGCGCGGTGGCCAGATAGACCGTGCAGTGCGCCAGGGTGAGCTGCGCCTCGGGCATCCCGATCAGCGCGACGGTCTGCGCGGCCGCGACCGCCACCTGCAGCGCGGTCGAGTCGGCCATGCCGATGTCCTCGCTGGCCAGGATCATCAGCCGGCGCGCGACGAAACGCGGGTCTTCCCCGGCGACCAGCATGCGGGCCAGGTAGTGCAGCGCGGCGTCGACGTCGGAGCCGCGGATCGACTTGATGAAGGCGCTGATGACGTCGTAGTGCTGGTCGCCGTCCCGGTCGTAGCGCACCGCGGCCTCGTCCAGGGACTGCTCGACGGCGGCGACGGTCAACTCGCC
>NZ_LZMG01000312.1:0-12797 GCF_001673615.1 Mycobacterium sp. 1245499.0 | reverse complement strand
GCCGAACGGTACCGCCGCCGCTGAGGAATCCGGCGAAAAGCCCAACGGGTCAAGCGGTTTCGGCGGGGGCGCCCAGGGGTCGATGATCGCGGTGCTGGTGTCCGAGATCGCCCGGGTCAGCATCGGGTTGCTCAGCACGGCGTCGGTGAGCCTGGGCCTGGGCGCCCCCGCCGAAACCGCTTGACCCGTTGGGCTTTTCGCCGGATTCCTCAGCGGCGGCGGTACCGTTCAGCTTGGCCCGCTCGCGGTCCAGCATCTTCTTGACCGACTCGGCGGCCATGGCGTCGAGGCCGAACTGGCTGAACAACTTGCGCGCGATCGGATACGGCGACATTTCGCCGGTTTCCAATTCGTCCAAATGCGGACGGATCTCTTTGTCGACGAACCGCCGAACGGCATCCCGGACCATCAGGTCCGTCTCGGACCACTCGATCATGGCGCCCTTAACGCTCGGCGCGCTGGTAGGCGGTGACGACGGCCGCGCCACCCAGCCCGATGTTGTGTTGCAGGGCGGCACTGACGTTGTCGACCTGACGTTTGTCGGCGGTGCCGCGCAGCTGCCAGGTCAGTTCGGCGCACTGCGCCAGCCCGGTCGCGCCCAGCGGGTGCCCCTTGGAGATCAGGCCGCCCGACGGGTTGACCACCCAGCGCCCGCCGTAGGTGGTGTCGTTGTTGTCGATCAGCTTGGGCGCCTCACCGGGGCCGCACAGGCCCAGGGCCTCGTAGAGCAACAGCTCGTTGGCCGAGAAGCAGTCGTGCAGTTCGATCACCTGGAAGTCTTGCGGCCCGAGCCCGGACTGGTCGTAAACCTGTTGCGCGGCCTGGACATTCATGTCATAGCCGATGAGGTTCTTGGCGCTCCCGTCGAACGTCGACGCGAAGTCGGTAGTCATGGCCTGACCGACGATCTCCACGGCCTGGGCGGCCAGCCCGTGGCTGTCGACGAAGGTCTCCGAGGCCAGGATGGCCGCACCCGAACCGTCCGAGGTCGGCGAGCACTGCAGCTTTGTCAGCGGGTCGGAGATCATCCGCGCGGCCAGGATGTCGTCGAGCGTATAGGACTCCTGGAACTGGGCGAACGGGTTGTTCACCGAGTGCTTGTGGTTCTTGTAGCCGATCTTGGCGAAATGCTCTGCGGTGCTGCCGTATTGCTTCATGTGCTCGCGCCCGGCGGCACCGAACATCCACGGCGCGACGGGCATCGCGAACTCGTCGATGTCGGCCATCGCCTTGACGTGCTTGGCCATCGGCGATTCGCGGTCCTGGGCGCCGCCGCCGAGCGAACCGGGCTGCATCTTCTCGAAACCGAGCGCGATCGCGCAGTCGACGATGCCGCCGCGGATGGCCTGCGCCGCCAGGAAAAGCGCCGTCGAGCCGGTGGAGCAGTTGTTGTTGACGTTGACGACCGGAATGCCGGTCATGCCCAGCTCGTAGAGCGCCCGCTGACCCGACGTCGAATCGCCGGCGACGTAGCCGACGTAGCCTTGCTGGACCTCGCGGTAGTCGATGCCGGCGTCGGCCAGCGCGTTGGTCCCCGATTCCCGGGCCATGTCCGGGTAATCCCAGCCCTCCCGGCGACCCGGCTTCTCGAACTTCGTCATGCCGACGCCGATGACGTAGACCTTGTTGGACATCCTTGTCCCCTTCCGAACCGTGGGCGGTCTTGGCACTCAGTGTGCAACGTAGCCCAACCAACCGTTCGGCCGGGGCGGCCAAAGCATTGCAGCGGTTACAGCGTCGCCGGGCGGATCACCACCACCGACTTGGTGCGCGACCCCTCGTCGCGCAGCAGCGCCATCACGCGGCCGTCGGGGCCACACGCCGCGTAGACGCCGTCGATCCCGGCCGGCGCCAGCGCCCGGCCGTTGGCGGTCGCCTCGGCCTGCTCGGCGGACAGGTCGCGGCGCGGGAAGATCAGCAGGCAGGCCTCGTCCAGGCCGTAGCTGAGCCGGGGCCGCTCCGCCAGCTCGTCGAGCGCGTGCGCCTGATCGAGCCCGAAGCGCCCGACGCGGGTGCGCCGCAATGCCGTCAGGTGCCCGCCCACCCCGAGAGCCGCGCCGAGGTCACGGGCCAGGGCGCGGATGTAGGTTCCCGACGAACAGTCGACCTCGACGTCGAGGTCCACACAGTCCCCGGCGCCGACCCGGATGTCGCGCACCTCGAACCGGTCGATGCGCACCGGCCGGGCCGCGAGCTCGACGGCCTGGCCCTCGCGGGCAAGCCGGTAGGCGCGCTTGCCGTCCACCTTGATCGCGCTGACCGTCGACGGCACCTGTTGGATGTCGCCGCGCAGGCCACCGACCGCCGATTCGATCGCCGCGCCGGTGAGGTGCCGCGCCGCGACGCTGCGCACCAGCTCGCCCTCGGCGTCGTCGGTGGACGTGCTCTGGCCCAGGCGGATGGTGGCGGTATAGAACTTGGCGGTGGCCGTCAGCAGGCCGAGGATCTTGGTGGCGCGTTCGATCCCGATCACCAGCACGCCGGTGGCCATCGGGTCCAGCGTCCCGGCATGCCCCACCCTGCGGGTGGCAAAGATCCGGCGGCAGCGCCCGACCACGTCATGACTGGTCATCCCGGCCGGCTTGTCGACGACGACTATTCCTGGCCCGCTGGGGCTTTCGGTCATAGCACGATCGCGGTGAGCACCAGCCCGCGCTCGACCGACCAGCGGCCGCGCAGTTCGGTCAGCGGCGGACCGGACACCGCTTCCGGGTCGATCAGGATCCGCGACACGAACCCGCCCGTCGTCGCGCCGGGGCCATCGGCCTCGAACGCGATGTGGGCGTCCTCGAAGCCCAGCCACCGTTTGGTCAGCGGAAACCACGCCTTGTACGTTGCCTCCTTGGCGCAGAACAAGATTCGATCCCAATGCAGGTCACCCGACAGGTTCGCCGTGATCTCGGTGCGTTCGGCCGGCAGGCTGATCGCGGTCAGCACTCCGTCGGGCAACACGTCGTGCGGTTCGGCGTCGATGCCCACCGAGCGGACCGCGTCGGTGCGGCCCACCACGGCACCCCGGTAACCCGTGCAGTGGGTCAGGCTGCCCACCACGCCGTCGGGCCAGCAGGGTTCTCCCTTCTCCCCCTTGAGGATCGGGACCGGCGGCAGGCCCAGCTCGCCCAGCGCGATGCGGGCGCAGTTGCGGACGGTGACGAACTCGTTGCGCCGCTTGGCCACCGACCTGGCGACCAGCGGCTCCTCCTCGGGCAGCGGCGTGAGATCGGGCGGGTCGGAGTATGCCTCCGCGTAGGCCAGGCCGTCCACGGCCGGGAGCACCGAGGACACCAGCATGTCCCCCGTCATCGTGATTGCCGCTGCCGCAACCGTTCCCGGAACTGTGCGGCCTGCTGCCGCATCTCGGGAGTGATCTGGAAGTGGCCGCCGAAGTCGTTGAGGTCGCCCGGCGCGTACTGGGGATCGGGCAGCACCTGGCGCAGCCAGCTGGGCGGCTTGCGGCGGCGCCACTCCCGCGGATAGCCCACCGAGACTTCCTCGAAGCGCACGTCGTCATACCAGGTGGTCCGGGGGATGTGCAGGTGACCGTAGACCGAACACACGGCGTTGTATCGGGTGTGCCAGTCGGCGGTCTTGGTGGTCCCGCACCACAGCGAGAACTCGGGGTAGAACAAGGCGTCGCAAGGGTCGCGGACCAACGGAAAGTGGTTCACCAGAACGGTCGGCGTCATCCAGTCCAGCTCTTCGAGACGGGCGCGGGTGATCTCCAGGCGCTCGCGGCACCACGCCTCACGGGTGGGGTAGGGCTCCGAGGAGAGCAGGAATTCGTCGGTGGCGACCACGTTGCGCTCGCGGGCGATGGTCAGGCCTTCGGCTTTGCTCGTGGCTCCCTCGGGCAAGAAGCTGTAGTCATAGAGCAGGAACATCGGCACGATCGTGGCCGGGCCCCCGCGCTCGGTCCACACCGGGAAGGGATGCTCGGGCGTGACGATGCCCATCTCGTCGCACATGTTGACCAGGTACTCGTAGCGCGCCTTGCCGAAGATCTGCACGGGATCGCGGGTGGTGGTCCACAGCTCGTGATTACCCGGCACCCAAATCACCTTGGCGAAGCGCCGTCGCAGCAGGTCAAGGGCCCAGCGGATCTCGTCGGTGCGTTCGGCGACATCGCCGGCGACGATCAGCCAGTCGTCCGGCGACGACGGATGCAGCGATTCGGTGACCGGCTTGTTACCCAGGTGACCGGTGTGCAGGTCGGACACCGCCCACAGTGTCGGTTGCCCACCGTTGGTCGATTCCCGCCCAGATGTATGCCCAGCCACGAATAACCACCCTAACGACTTGACCCAAGCACGCCCCTTTCGCGGGCGCCCTTTCGGCCACCAGCGGGTGAGTTAGAACAAGTTCAGGTTTGCCTGTGACGTCGCGCGCGGTACTTGTACACTCCCCCGGAAAGGTCCGCTGCGGCGTCAGGGGGGTGTCGTGTTCGCCAATGTTCGTCTGATGGGGGCGCTGGGTGCGCTGCTCACAGCGGCCATCGGTGGCACCGTGGGCCTGTTGACCGCCCCGCAGGACCTTTCCAGGCCGGGTGGCGGCGACCGGTCCGTCGAGCTGCGGTCGACCGCCCAGCCGATGGAAACCACAATGAAAAGCCCGATCGTGGCGACCACCGATCCGCGCCCGTTCGACGCCTGCGAGGACATCCCGTTCGACGTCATCCAGCGCCTCGGCTTGGGCTTCACACCGCCCGAACACGAGGACGGGCTGCGCTGTCACTTCGACGCCGGCAACTATCAGGTGGCCGTCGAGCCGATCATCTGGCGCACCTATGAGGCCTCGCTGCCCGCCGATGCCGTCGAGACGACGATCGCGGGCCACCGGGCCGCGCAGTACTGGGTGCTCAAGCCGACCTACCACAACAGCTACTGGTTCTACTCCTGCATGGTCGCGTTCAAGACCAGCTACGGCGTGCTGCAGCAGGCGCTGTACTACTCGACCGTCTACTCCAACCCCGAGGTCGACTGCATGCAGACCAACGTGCAGCGCGCCAACGACCTCGCGCCGTATTACAAGTTCTGATTTGCGCCGCGTCGCGTCGCGGCCGGCTGACCGGGTCCTAATGTGAGGACCGTGAGTACGACGTTGATCCGGCCCGCACAGCCGGCGCTGCACACCCTGCGACACCTGGGCGGCACGGCCGCCGCCCGGCTGCTCGGCCTGCCGCCGGAGACCACCGACTACACCGTGCAGCGCGTCCGCGTGCCGGTGCGCGACGGGGTGCAGCTGGTGGCCGACCACTATGCGCCGGCGACCGCGTCACCCGCGGGCACCCTGCTGGTCCGCGGCCCGTACGGGCGCGGGTTCCCGTTCACGCTGATATTCGGCGCGCTGTACGCGGCGCGCGGCTACCACGTCGTGTTGCAAAGCGTGCGCGGGACGTTCGGCTCGGGCGGGGTCTTCGAGCCGATGGCACACGAGGCCGCCGACGGTGCCGACACCGTCTCCTGGCTGCGTGAGCAGCCTTGGTTCACCGGCCGCTTCGCCTCCATCGGAATGTCGTATCTGGGCTTCACCCAGTGGGCCCTGCTGCAGGATCCCCCGCCGGAACTGGCCACCGCCGTCATCATGGTCGGTCCGCACGACTTCAACGAATCAACCTGGGGCACCGGCACATTCGCGATCAACGACTTTTTGGGCTGGAGCGACATGGTGGCGCACCAGGAGGACCCCGTCCGGGTGCGCGCCGCCCTGCGCCAGCTGCAGACCCGCCGCCGGGTGGCCCAGGCCGCGGCCGCGGTGCCGCTGGGCGACGCCGCGCGGCAGGTGCTCGGCACCGGCGCACCCTGGTTCGAATCCTGGGTCGAACACAGCGAACCGGATGACCCGTTCTGGGATGCCTTGCGCTGCACCGAGGCGCTGGACCGGGTGCAGGTGCCGCTGCTGTTGGTGGGCGGCTGGCAGGACATCTTCATCAGGCAGACGCTGCAGCAGTACGCGCATCTGCGCCGGCGCGGTGTCGACGTCGCGCTCACCGTCGGGCCCTGGACCCACACCCAGTTGCTCACCACCGGGTTCCCCACCTGCGCCCGGGAGGCACTGGATTGGCTGGACACGCACCTGGGCGGTGCGGCCACGTCGCACCGGCCCAGCCGGGTGCGCGTCTACGTCACCGGCGGGGGCGGTGGCTGGCGCAGCCTGCCCGACTGGCCACCCGCCACCACCGAACGCCCGCTGTACCTGCGGCCCGGTGGCTACCTGGGCGAGACCGCGCCAACCCTGAAGGGGTTGGCGCCGGCCACATTTCGCTACGACCCGGCCAATCCGACACCGACCACCGGCGGCCCGCAGCTGTCCGGCAACGGCGGATACCGCGACGACAGCCGGTTGGCATCGCGCGACGACGTGCTGGCCTTTACCAGCGCGACGCTCACCGAGGACGTGTATGTCTACGGCTGCCCGGTCATCGAGCTCGCCCATGGCGCGGACAGCCCGCACGCCGACCTGTTCGTGCGGGTGAGCGAGGTCGACGCCAAGGGACGGTCGCGCAACGTCAGCGAGGCGTACCGCCGGCTGCGTCCCGCGGCAAAACCCAAGTCGGAGAAAATCGTTCGCCTCGACCTCGACGGCATGGCGCACCGCTTCCGGGCCGGCTCACGCATCCGCGTGCTGATCGCCGGGAGCTGGTCGCCGCGCTACGCGCACAACCTCGGCTCCGGCGAGCCGGTGTTGACCGGCCGGCAGCCCACGCCGGTCACCCACACCGTGCGCTACGGACGCTCCCGGCTGCTGTTGCCGGTCGGCCCGGCCGAGTTGTCAGCCAACGGCGTCGCGGACCCGGGCGGCGACCGCGGCTAGCGCCGCTTCGTCATGAACGGGGCCGCGCCCCGGCGGGGCCGGCACCGGCAGCTCCACCCAGCTTTTGCAGCCGCCGTACTCCGCGGTCCGCTCCAGGCGCACCGGCTCGGCCAGCGGGAGCACCGACACGACCAGCACCGCGAGTTTGTGCTTAGGACGAAAGTCCAGGCGGTCGGCGCGCACCGACTCGGCAGTCCAGATGTGCAGGTCCTCGATGGCGGGCAGGGCGTCCGCGCGCTCGACGGGCACGGCCGCAACGACTTTCGCGGCGGCCCGGATCACCAGCTCGTCGTCGGTGCTGTCGGCGGCCGCGGGCGCCAGCAGGTCTTGATGCTCGGGGCGCACCCGCTCGGCGTGGCTGTGCGCGACCGTCGGGAACAGCAGGAACTCGCGGGCGGCCAGTTCGAACCGCTTCTCCCCGATGCCGCCCTTGCGCAGCAGCACCCGCTGGCGACCGTCCAGCAGCGCGTGCACCGCGGCGCTCCACTCCTTGAGCGCGGGAGTCGTTGTGGTGACGGTCATTTCGCGCCCGCCATCCGCGCCATCACCTCGGGGCGGCGCAAGGGCGGGACCGTCTTGGGCGGCTGGCGCCGCGGCGGCAGCTGCCCCAGCAACCGCGTCGTCGTCTCGGTGACTTCGGCGACCGCCGCCTCGAATGCGTCGACATTCGCGGCCGAGGGGCGGGTGATGCCGCTGACCTTGCGGACATACTGGCGGGCGGCCGCCGCGATTTCCTCGGCGGTGGCGGCGGGTTGCAGTCCGCGCAGTTCGGTGATGTTCCGGCACATCTTTCCCACGATAAGCGCTGCTCGGCGGCGCCGCTCCCCGACGAACCGGCGGGCGGTAAGGCGCGCATCGCCGGTGCGGGCCGACTGGCTACGGTGAAGTCATGACCGACGAGATCCTGCTGATCGACACCGACGAGCGAGTGCGCACCCTGACCCTCAACCGACCGCAGTCGCGCAACGCGCTGTCCTCGGCGTTGCGGGACCGCTTCTTCGGGGCGCTGGCCGACGCCGAAACCGACGACGCCGTCGACGTCGTCATCGTCACCGGCACCGACCCGGTGTTCTGCGCGGGGCTGGATCTCAAGGAGCTGGGCGGTTCCTCGGCGCTGCCGGACATCTCGCCGCGCTGGCCGGCGCTGACCAAGCCGGTGATCGGCGCGATCAACGGCGCCGCGGTGACCGGCGGCCTGGAGCTGGCGCTGTACTGCGACATCCTGATCGCCTCGGAGAACGCCCGGTTCGCCGACACGCACGCCCGGGTGGGGCTGCTGCCCACCTGGGGCCTGAGCGTGCGGTTGCCGCAGAAGGTGGGAATCGGGCTGGCCAGGCGGATGAGCATGACCGGGGACTATCTGTCCGCCGCCGACGCGCTGCGTGCCGGGCTCGTCACAGAGGTGGTGCCGCACGACCAGCTGTTGGGTGCCGCCCGGGCGGTGGCGGCGTCGATCGTCGGGAACAACCAGGACGCGGTGCGGGCGCTGCTGGCGTCGTATCACCGCATCGACGACGCGCAGACCAGCGCCGGGCTCTGGCAGGAGGCGACGGCCGCCCGGCAGTTCCGGACCAGCGGCGACGACATCGCCGCCAACCGGGAGGCCGTGCTGGCGCGCGGCCGCTCGCAGGTGCGCTGACGCCGCGATCTGGGCCGGTCCGTTCCCACCGGTCCCGCCCACGCCATACGATCAACTGATGTATCACGTCGTCGCTGTCACCGTGCGGGTGCTCGGTGGCCTGACGCTGGCGGCCGCGTCGGCGATCGCGGTGGCCGCGCCGCCCGCGGGCGCGCTGCCGCCGCCGGGATTCCCGAATCTCGACGCCTTCACCCCGGTGCCCGCCGACGGCTACATCGGCGCCGGCGCGCCGGGAAGCTCGCCGCGGGTCAGTTTCTCCGCCGGCTCCGCCCTGGTGTGTGACTTCTACGGCGGCCCGCCGCCCGTGCCGCAACCGTCGCAGGACATCAAGTGCAAGGGCGACATGTCGGGGCTGGACGACGTGCCCTTCCCCGGCGGCCGCCCGCGACCCGGCGACTGCGTCGTCGGTTCGGTGGACTTCAAGGGACCCGGCTACCAGTTGAGCCGCATGTCCTACGCCGGATGCGACGGCAACCCTGCCCCGCTACCGGCCGGCGGCAAATCGCTGGGGGCGGGCCAGAAGTTGACCTATCTCAACGTCACCTGCGCGGTGGGGGCCGACGACCTGGTCGCCTGCCTGGACACCACCAGCGGCGACCACGGATTCGTCGTGCAGCGCTCGGGAAGCTGGGCGTTCTAGTCCGGGCGAGTCCGGGTTAATCCAGGGCCGTGCGCAGCGACGCCACCGCGTCGTCGATCGAGCCGGTGGTCGAATAGCCGGCCGCCAGCCGGTGCCCACCGCCGCCGAAGCCGGACGCCACCGCCGCCAGGTCGACGGCGGACTTGGCCCGCATGGACACCGACCACTGCTGCGGCGCGATCTCCTTGAACACCGCGGCCACCTCGGCCTGCTGCGTGGTCCGCACGATGTCGACGATGCTTTCGACTTCCTCCGGGCGTGAGGTCACCCAATCCTGGTTGCCGACAACGGCATACACCAGGCCCCGGCCGCCCGCGGCGTCCGGCAGCAGTTGGGCCGAGGCCAGCACCCGCGACAGCAGCGGCAGCCATCCGAACGGATGGCTGTCCAACAGGGTTCGGCTGATCGCGGCGTTGTCCACGCCACCGTCGACCAGCCGGGCCGCCAGCCGCAGGGCGCGCGCACTGGCCCAGCGGAAAGATCCGGTGTCGGTCGTCAGGCCGGCGTAGATGCAGTGCGCGACGTCGGAATCGATGGGCTTGTCCCACGCGTCGAGGATGTCGGCGATCATCATCGTGGTCGAATCGGCTTGGACGTCAACGAAATTGGCGGTACCGAACACATCGTTGGAAGCGTGATGGTCGATGACCAGCACCTCGTCGCCCTCGAGGGCCAAGTCGCTCAAGGTGCCCAGCCGCTTGACGCTCGGAACGTCAACGGTGACAACCAGATCGACGTCGCGGCGCATCGCATCGGGATCGACCAGCAGTCGGCAGCCGGGCAGCGACGCCAGCGACTCGGGCAGCCCGGCCGGCTCGGCGAAACTGACCTCGACCCGCTTGCCGCACTTGTCCAGCACCAGCCCCAGCGCCAGGCCGGCGCCGATGGTGTCGGCGTCGGGATGCACGTGTGCGATCACCGCGACGGTGTCGGCGTCCGACAGCAACTCGACCGCACCCGCGGCGTCGACGCGCACCCCCACCCGGGCGTCGCCCAGCTCAGTATTGGTGTTGGTCGTCGTCACCGATGCTCCCGTCGAGGCCGGGCTCCCCACCCGATCCGCTATCCCGGTATGGATCGGCCTCCCCAGCCGGCTTGGCGCCCGAACGAACCCGCGCCAGATCAGCGTCCGCGGCCCGGGCGCGCGCCAGCAATTCCTCCATCCGCGCCACGTTGTCCGACGTGGTGTCGCGGGTGAAGGTGAGGGTGGGCGTGAACCGCACGCCGGTGCCGGCCCCGACCTTGGTGCGCAGCGCACCCTTGGCACGTTCCAGGGCCGCCGCGGCGGCCGCGTAGTCCGGCTCGTCGTCCAGCGTGCGTCCCATCACCGTGTAGAAGACCGTCGCGTCGTGCAGGTCGGCGGTCACCTTCGCGTCGACGATGGTGACCCCCTCGAGCCCGGGATCCTTGATCTCGAACTCGATCGCCGAGGCGACGATGGTGTTGATTCGCTTGGCCAACCGGCGCGCCCTGGCTGGATCAGGCATTCGGGTTCACCACCTTCTCGTCGTCACTTCGTTCTGCATCGTCGTTCTGCGTCGTCGTTGCGTCGTCGGCGGTGGGGTCAGGTGCGTTCCTTCTGGACCAACTCGTAGGACTCGATGATGTCGCCTTCTTTGAGGTCGTTGTACCCCAGCGTCATACCGCACTCGAAGCCCTCGCGGACCTCGGTGACGTCGTCCTTCTCCCGTCGCAGCGAGGTGATCGAAAGGTTGTCGGTGACCACGATGTTGTCCCGCAGCAACCGCGCCTTGGCGTTGCGGCGCACGATGCCGCTGCTGATCATGCAGCCGGCGATGATGCCGACCTTGGACGACCGGAAGATCGCCCGGATCTCGGCGCGGCCCAGCGTGTTCTCCTCGTAGATCGGCTTGAGCATGCCGCGCAGGGCCTTCTCGATCTCGTCGATCGCCTGGTAGATCACCGAGTAGTAGCGGATCTCCACACCCTCGCGGTTGGCCAGCTCGGTGGCCTTACCCTCGGCGCGCACGTTGAAGCCGATGATCACCGCATCCGAGGCCGACGCCAGGTTGACGTTGGTTTCGGTGATGCCACCGACACCACGGTCGATGACGCGCAGCGCCACCTCGTCGTCGATCTCGATGCCCATCAGGGCCTCTTCCAGCGCCTCGACGGTACCGGCGTTGTCGCCCTTGAGGATCAGGTTCAGCTGGCTGGTTTCCTTCAGCGCCGAGTCCAGGTCCTCCAGGCTGATCCGCTTGCGGGAACGCGCCGCCAGCGCGTTGCGCTTGCGGGCGCTGCGCTTGTCGGCGATCTGGCGAGCGATGCGGTCCTCGTCGACGACCAGCAGGTTGTCCCCCGCGCCGGGCACCGAGGTGAACCCGATGACCTGCACCGGCCGCGACGGCAGCGCCTCTTCGACGTCGTCACCGTGCTCGTCGACCATGCGGCGGACGCGGCCGTAGGCGTCGCCGGCGACCACCGAGTCGCCGACCCGCAGCGTGCCGCGCTGCACCAGCACCGTGGCGACCGGCCCGCGACCGCGGTCCAGGTGCGCCTCGATCGCCACACCCTGGGCCTCCATGTCGGGGTTGGCCCGCAGGTCCAGGGCGGCGTCGGCGGTCAGCAGCACCGCCTCGAGCAGCGCCTCGATGTTGGTGCCCTGCTTGGCGGAGATGTCGACGAACATGGTGTCGCCACCGAAATCCTCTGCCACCAAACCATATTCGGTGAGCTGGCCGCGGATCTTGGCCGGGTCGGCGCCCTCGACGTCAATCTTGTTGACCGCCACCACGATCGGCACGTCGGCCGCCTGGGCGTGGTTGATGGCCTCCACCGTCTGCGGCATGACGCCGTCGTCGGCCGCCACCACCAGGATCGCGATGTCGGTGGCCTTGGCGCCGCGGGCACGCATGGCGGTGAACGCCTCGTGACCCGGGGTGTCGATGAAGGTGATCGGCCGCTCGACACCGTCGTGCTCGACCGTCACCTGGTAGGCACCGATGTGCTGAGTGATGCCACCGGCCTCGGCCTCGCGGACGCTGGCGTTGCGGATGGTGTCCAGCAGGCGGGTCTTACCGTGGTCGACGTGACCCATGACGGTCACCACCGGCGGCCGGGTCTGCAGGTCTTCCTCGCCGCCCTCGTCCTCGCCGTAGCTCAGGTCGAAGGACTCCAGCAGCTCGCGGTCCTCGTCCTCGGGGCTGACGACCTGCACGACATAGTTCATCTCGCTGCCCAGCAGCTCGAGCGTCTCGTCGCCGACCGACTGGGTGGCCGTGACCATCTCGCCGAGGTTGAACAGCGCCTGCACCAGCGAGGCCGGGTTGGCGTTGATCTTGTCGGCGAAGTCGGAGAGCGACGCGCCGCGCGCCAGCCGGATCGTCTCGCCGTTGCCGTGCGGCAACCGCACGCCACCGACGACGGGCGCCTGCATGTTCTCGTATTCGGCGCGTTTGGCCCGCTTCGACTTGCGGCCGCGTCGGGGCGCACCGCCGGGGCGACCGAACGCACCCGCGGCGCCGCCGCGCTGGCCCGGACGGCCACCGCCGCCACCGCCTCCGGGACGGCCGCGGAAGCCGCCGCCCCCTCCGGGCGGGGCGCCGACGCCGCCGCCACCGCCGCCGCGGTAGTTGCCGCCGCCGCGGCCACGATCGCGGGGGCCACCGGGACGGCCGCCGCCCGGGCGCGCACCGAGTCCTCCCACAGCGTGGGCAGCGCGCGCACCGCGTGCCGGGTGCTGACCAG
>NZ_LZMG01000311.1:0-549 GCF_001673615.1 Mycobacterium sp. 1245499.0 | reverse complement strand
ACCCACTCGCCGCGATGCCGAAAACCCGACGCGGTCGAACCGGTGTCCACGGGCACCACCGCGCCCCGTTGCGGCGCTGGCCTACTCCATCGCCTGGCGGGGGCGGCGCTGGTGGAGCCGGCGGGTCCCGCTGGTCGCGGCGGTCGGCGCTGTCACCGGCGCCGCGACGCACTGGTACTACAGCACCCTCGGGCTGGCCAGCGAACCGCCGCCATGGCAAATGTGGCTGTGGACCACGTTGGCGGGCTCGGCCGTCGCGGTCGCAGTCGCCAGCTGGCGCCGCGCCGGGTGGTGGCGACGCAATGTGTGCGTGTTCGCGGCATCGTTCTGTCTGTTGAGCGCGGGCCTGACCATCAACGCGTGGCTGGGATATTTTCCGACCGTCTCCGCCGCCTGGGGCCAGCTGACCAATGGACCGCTGCCGGACCAGACCGACTTGCGCGCCGCCTACACCGCCAGGTCCAAAGGCGTTGCGCCGCAACGGGGCGCGGTGGTGCCCGTGGACACCGGTTCGACCGCGTCGGGTTTTCGGCATCGCGGCGAGTGGGT
>NZ_LZMG01000310.1:0-15042 GCF_001673615.1 Mycobacterium sp. 1245499.0 | reverse complement strand
AATTCATAAAGAACGAACCAGGTGTGCGACGACCGCTCGCCGATGCGGCAGTAGGCGATCGTTTCCTTCTCCCCGTCCAGGCCGGCGTCGGCGTAGAGCTTGGCCAGCTCCTCGTCGGACTTGAAGGTGCCGTCCTCGTTCGCGGCCTTGCTCCACGGCACGTTGATGGCGCCGGGAATGTGGCCGGGCCGCTGGCTTTGCTCCTGCGGCAGGTGCGCGGGCGCCAGGATCTTGCCGGAGAACTCGTCCGGGGAGCGCACGTCGACCAGGTTCTTGACGTTGATGGCCGCGATGACGTCGTCGCGGAACGCCCGGATGCTGTTGTCCGGCGCGGCGGCCGTGTACGACGTCGCCGGCCTGCTGACGGGCTCGTTGGTCAGCGCGCGACCGTCGAGCTCCCACTTCTTGCGGCCGCCGTCGAGCAGCTTGACCTTGTCGTGCCCATACAGCTTGAAATACCAGTAGGCGTAGGCGGCGAACCAGTTGTTGTTGCCGCCGTAGAGGATCACCGTGTCGTCATTGGAGATGCCGCGCTCGCTGAGCAGTTTGGAGAACTGCTGGGCGTCGACGAAGTCGCGTTTGACCGGGTCCTGCAGATCGGAACGCCAGTCCAGCTTGATCGCGCCGGGGATGTGGCCGGCGTCGTAAGCGCTGGTGTCTTCGTCGACTTCGACGAAGACGACGCCTGAGGCGTCGAGATTGCTCTCAGCCCAGTCGGTGGAGACCAGGACGTCGGAGCGTGCCATGGAGTGGATCCTTTCAATCGCTTTTGTTACAGCAGGTCAGGTGGGACGCGCGGGGCGCCGGAAGCGGGCGACCAGCGGGTAGAGCTGGCAGCCCAGGCAGATGCCGAAGGCCGCGTTGAGGAACGCGGCGGCCAGAGCGGCCGCGGTGGCGATGACGCCGACCGGGACGGCGCCGGCGGCGAATCCGGCGACGCCCAGCACGGCGAAGATCAGGCCGACGAGTTGGGCGAACTTCAGCGGTGGGGTCGGTTCGCGGTCCTGCACCGGCCCCAGCCGGGGCGCGACGACGGCGGCGAAGATCCGGCCGTATGGATGCTTGCGCGGCCCCCCGACCGCGCCGATCGCGAAGATGACGGCCTGAACGGCCAGGATCACCGCCGCGGCCGCAGCGCTGGCCGCCGAGACGGCGAGCGCCAGTACCAGGACTGCGGTGGTGACCCAAGCGGCGAATCGTGGTCCGCGCACGTCGACCAGGTCGGGCTGCGCGGTGGTGTTGCTGCTCGGCAAGGTAGGAACTCCTCGATACCCCTATTGCTGACGGAAACGAATGGAGACGTGCCACGGTGTGTATCCCGGGCCGCTCCGAGTGCTACGCAGAACGCGGCTACTCAGCAGCAACAGCAACAACAACAGCCCGCGGTGCGGCACAGTTCAACTGCGCGACGCTGGATGAGCATGGGCTCGAGGCGGGCTGACACGTCGGTCAGCTTACCCAATGACACCGCGGTCAAGCCAACAGCGGTTTCAGCGCGGACCGCAGGTCCGCGGCGTTGGGCACTCCGGAGGTGCGGTAGCGCTGCCGGCCCTCAGCGTCGAAGATCAACGTCGTGGGCAGGGACAGGACCGAATAGCGGCGTGCGGTCTCGGGGTTTGCATCCAGGTCGATCTCGACGTGGGCCACGCCGTCCAGGTCGCCGCAGACCTGCTCCACGACCCGGCGGACCCGATCGCACGGCCCGCACCACGGCGCGCTGAAATGCACCACGGTCGGGCCGCTGCGGGATAGCCCCAGCGCCGCGATGTCGGCGTCGGCGTCGGCGTCCGGCTTGGCGTCGATTTCCCGGATGGTTCCGGAGCGACGGGTCAGCAACCAGCCGGCGAGGCTTGCCGCCGCGAGCACCGCGACGATCACGACAACTGCGGTCATGACTGTTTAAACCCCGCGAGGGTCACGGTTACTCCGCGGGTGATGCCCTCGATGATGACGTCGGATCCGCGGGCCCCCTCGGTGGTCGGCGCGACGCCGAAGGGCAACCGCTGATCGGGCAGCCGGCCGCTGAACGCATGCAGCACCGCGTCCCGCTTGTCCGCCGGCACCGTCTGGTTGGCGGTGTCGGATCCGGTCAGCACGCCGGTCGGGGTGAAGACCAGCGTCGCCGGGTCGTCCGGGGCGATGGAGAGGTCGACCGAGACGCTGACGCGCCGATCGAAGCCCGCCGATTTGGGTGTCCCGGTGAACACCAGACCGTGGCTGTCGGAGATGCCCGACGCGGTGACGCCGCCGGTGGACGTGTTGGTCTCCTTGGGCGGCGCCTCCACCATCAGGTCGCTGATGCCCATGAACCGGCCCAGGTGCGTCGAGTCGACGATGATGCGGCTCTCCAGCTTGCCCACCGCGAGCTTCGCGTCCGGGCCGATCAGCCACGACGCCTGCGCCAGGTCCACCGAGTACATCGTGGCTTCCAGCGTGGCCCGGCCGGTCATCGTGTGGTCGATGGCGTTGGCCTTGATCTCCACCTGGCTGTAGTTGCCGCGCATCGCCTGGGGAAGGAAGGGAAACGCCACGATGGCCACGAACGGGTCGGTGCCCAGCCTGGCCGCCTTGCGGACGCTGGACGACAGCCGGTATTCGGCGTAGATGCTGGTCCCGTAATCGACGCCGATCGCGCCGAGGGCGACTACCGCGACTAGGCTCGCCGTCGCGGTCAGAGCAATCAGCACCTTGCGCACCCGCATATTGTGGCGCAACGCCCCCGAGCGGGTGGCCGCCGGACCGGTCGTGGCGGGGCTCACACTGGCCCATCTACCACGCGAAAAAAGCAGGTGACACGTTATCGTTAGATGACCTGGTAACTAACGCTTAATGGCGTTGTGAATTTGGGAGATGCCGTTCCCCCGAGCTGGAGGGGCTAGTTGGAGCTACTACTGCTGACCGCGGAGCTGCACCCCGACCCGGTCCTGCCGTCGTTGTCCCTGCTTCCGCATACCGTCCGGACGGCGCCGCCAGAACCCTCTTCGTTGCTCGAGGCCGGGACCGCGGATGCGGTGATCGTCGACGCGCGCACGGACCTGTCGTCGGCGCGCGGGCTTTGCCGCTTGCTGAGCACGGCCGGCCGGTCGGTTCCGGTGCTGGCCGTGGTCACCGAGGGCGGGCTGGTGGCGGTCAGCTCCGACTGGGGTCTGGACGAGATCCTGCTGCCCACCACCGGGCCGGCCGAGGTCGACGCGCGGCTGCGGCTGGTGGTCGGCCGTCGCGGCGGGCTCGCGGACCAGGAGAGCGCCGGCAAGGTCAGCCTCGGCGAGTTGGTGATCGACGAAGGCACCTACACCGCCCGGCTGCGGGGCCGCCCGCTGGATCTGACCTACAAAGAATTCGAACTGCTCAAGTACCTGGCGCAGCATGCCGGGCGGGTGTTCACCCGCGCGCAGCTGCTGCACGAGGTGTGGGGCTACGACTTCTTCGGCGGCACCCGCACCGTCGATGTGCACGTGCGTCGCCTGCGGGCCAAACTCGGCCCCGAGTACGAGGCGCTGATCGGCACCGTGCGCAACGTGGGTTACAAGGCCGTCCGCCCGGCGCGCGGCCGCACGCCGGTCGCCGAGCCCGAGGACGCCGACGGCGCCGAATCCGAAGCCGAATCGCAGGACGTCCAAGATCCGCTGGTCGATCCGTTGCATACGCCGCAGTGACCTCGCCCGACTGGCGTCGCACGCTGACCGTCGAAGAGCAGCAGGGCGTACGCGAACTCGTCAGCGCGGCAACGGAATACGACGGAGTTGCGCCCGTGGGCGAACAGGTGCTACGCGAGCTCGGGCATGACCGCACCGAGCATCTGCTGATCAGTGGATCCGCCGACGCGATCGTCGGCTATCTCAACCTGAGCCCGGCGCGCGACGGAGAAACCGGCATGGCCGAACTCGTGGTGCACCCGCAGGCGCGCCGGCGCGGTATCGGGTCCACGCTGGCGCGCGCGGCATTGGCCAAAACCGGTGCGGGCAACCGGTTCTGGGCGCATGGCACGCTGGAACCGGCCCGCGCGACCGCATCCGCGCTCGGCCTGACCCCGGTGCGGGAACTGATGCAGATGCGGCGCTCGTTGCGCGATCTGCCCGACACCGTGCCGGCGGTGCCCGGGGTGGAAATCCGCTCCTACGCGGGCCCCTCGGACGACGCCGAGCTGCTGCGGGTCAACAACGCCGCGTTCGCCTATCACCCCGAGCAGGGCGGCTGGACCGACGTCGAGCTGGCAGAGCGGCGGGACGAACCGTGGTTCGACCCGGCGGGCCTTTTTCTCGCGTTCGGCGACGCCCGAAGTGATCGGCCCGGCACGCTGCTGGGCTTCCACTGGACGAAGGTGCACCTCGATCGGCCCGGCCTGGGCGAGGTGTACGTCGTGGGCGTCGATCCGTCGGCACAGGGCCGCGGACTGGGCCAGGCGCTGACCTCCGTCGGCATCGAATGGCTGGCGCGGCGCCTGGCCGACACGGAAAGTTCAGCCGACCCCACCGTGATGCTGTACGTGGAGTCGGACAACGTCGCCGCGGTGCGCACCTATGAGCGCTTGGGCTTCACCACCCATAGCGTCGACACCGCATACGCGGTCGTACCGGCGGCCAACTGACCGCGGGTACGAGCGCCGACGGCCCGGATCGTTAATCTGGTCCTGGTTGCCCAGACGTTGCTGTGGCCGGCGTCGGCGCATAGTTTGGCCGTCGCCTGGCAACCTCACATAAGAATGGCCAGCGACACCCACGTGCGCCCGCAACGCATCAAGAAAGCGAGATCGGTGAGGCTCGACAGGCAGGGCAGGGCGCTGGCCGCCGTGGTGCTGGCGACGGCGCTCGGTGCCGGAGCGCTGACCGCCTGCGGTAGCGATGAGAACCGCCGCGGTGCCACCCCGCCCAGCGTCTCCGGCGTCACCGGAACGCCGCCGTGCGACGGAAAGAACAAGCTGACGGCGGAGGGCTCGACCGCCCAAGAGAACGCGATCACGGTGTTCAACCAGGTCTGGGGCCAGTACTGCCCGGGCAAGGCGCTGGCCTACAACCCGACCGGATCCGGTGCGGGCCGTGAGCAATTCATCGCCGGGCACGTCGACTTCGCGGGCGCGGATTCACCCTTGGTCGCCGACCAGATCGGCCCGGCCGCGAAACGCTGCGACGGGAATCCGGCGTGGGATCTGCCGCTGGTCTTCGGTCCGATCGGGATCGTCTACAACCTGCCCGGAAATCCGGGGCTGGTGATCAACAGTGACGCGCTGGCCAAGATCTTCACCGGCAGGATCACCAGCTGGAACGACCCGATCCTGGTGGCCCTCAATCCGGGCACGGCGCTGCCCGACACCAAGATCACGCCGATCTACCGGACCGACTCGTCGGGAACCACGGACAACGTTCAGAAGTATCTGACCGCGGCCGCGCCGCAGAGCTGGTCCAAAGGGGTCGGCACCGAATTCCAGGGCGGGGTCGGGGAGGGCGCCGCGAAGTCGGCCGGCGTCATCCAGGCGGTGCGGGCCACCCCGGGCGCCATCGGATACGTCGAGAAGGGCTTCGCCGACCAGGCCCGCATGCCCTACGCCAAAATCGCCACCCGCGGCGGCGTCATTCCGCTGACCAACGACACGGCGGGAAACGCCGTCAAGGCGGCCAAATTCCTCGCCGAGGGCCATGACCTGGTGCTCGACCTCAACGCCATGTACGGCTCCGAGGAGCCGGGTGTCTATCCGTTGCTGCTGGTCACCTACGAGATCGTCTGCTCGAAGGGCTACGACCCCCAGACCTCCGCGGCCATCAAATCGTTCCTCGCCATCGCCGCCGGTAGCGGACAGGGCGAACTGGCGAGGGCCGGGTACGTGCCGCTGCCCGATAAGGTCAGGGAACGACTGGTTACGGCGATCGATGCGCTGCAGTAGCCAAGTGGATCGGGTTTCGAGGAGCGACAGCAGGACTGTGACGGGATCACAGTGACGGGGTTTTCCGGGGTGAATCCCAATGACGCGGGTTCGGGTGCGGTCGTCGCCGCGCCGTTTCCGGAGTCGCAGGCGACGCCGATCAGCCCCTGGGGCGAGGGCCGGCCCCACGTGGGGGACCGGATTTTCCGCTGGCTGGCACAGTCGTCGGGCGTGCTCATCATCGTGGTCATCGCCGCGATCGCGGCCTTTTTGCTCGGGCGCGCGATACCGGCGCTGCACCGCAATCGGGAGAACTTCTTCAGCTACGGCGGCACCTGGTCCACCACGGACACCTCGGCGATGCACTTCGGCATCGCCAGCCTGGTGCCGGTCACGGTGTTCGTCTCGCTGTTCGCGCTGATCCTGGCCATGCCGGTCGCGCTGGGCGTGGCCATCTTCATCACGCAGTACGCGCCGCGGCGGGTCGCCACCCCGCTGGCCTACTCGGTCGACCTGCTGGCCGCGGTCCCGTCGATCATCTACGGCGCGTGGGGTCTGTACGTGTTGGCGCCGCAGCTGCGCCCCCTCGCCACCTGGCTCAATCGCTCGCTGGGTTGGTGTTTTCTGTTCGCCAACGGCAACGCGTCGCCGGCCGGTGGTGGCACCATCTTCACCGGCGGGATCGTCCTGGCGGTGATGATCCTGCCGATCATCACCGCGGTCACGCGCGAGGTGTTCGTACAGACGCCGCAAGACCAGATCGAGGCCGCGCTGGCGCTCGGTGCCACCCGTTGGGAGGTGGTCAAGACGGTCACGCTGCCGTTCGGGCGGTCGGGCTACGTCAGTGGCTCGATGCTGGGACTGGGCCGCGCCCTGGGTGAGACCGTGGCGCTGCTGATCATCCTGCGCGGCACCCAGTCGGCGTTCGGCTGGTCGCTGTTCGACGGCGGCTCCACCTTCGCGACCAAGATCGCCGGCGCGGCGGCCGAATTCGACGACCGATACAAGGCCGGCGCGTACATCGCCGCGGGCCTGACCCTATTCGTGCTCACCTTCGTGGTCGACGCCCTGGCGCGGGGCACGGTCGCCGGGGCGGCGCGAAAGGGGGCGCAATGACCTCGATGTTGGACCGCCCGCTCAAACCGCGGACCTTCTCGCCGGTCAGCCGGCGCCGCCGTATCGCGAATACCATTGCGACGCTTCTGGTTTCACTGTCGCTGCTGGTGGCCGTGACCCCGCTGGTGATGGTGTTGTGGTCGGTGGTCGCCAAGGGACTCAAGACCATTGCGTCGACCACGTGGTGGTCGCACTCGCAAGCGGGGATGACGGCATTCGTCTCCGGTGGCGGCGCCTACCACGCGCTGGTCGGCACCGTGCTGCAGGGATTGATCTGCGCCGCCATCTCAGTCCCGATCGGGTTGATGGTCGCGATCTATCTCGTCGAGTACGGCGGCGGGACCCCGCTGGGAAGATTGGCCTCGTTCATGGTGGACATCCTCAGCGGTGTGCCGTCAATCGTTGCCGCGCTGTTCATCTACGCGTTGTGCGTGGCGACACTGGGGCTGTCGCGGTCGGAGTTCGCGGTGTCGCTGGCGCTGGTCTTGCTGATGCTCCCGGTGATCGTGCGCGCCACCGAGGAGATGCTGCGGATCGTGCCGGTGGATCTCCGCGAGGCCAGTTACGCGCTGGGCATCACCAAGTGGAAAACCATTGCCCGGGTGGTCATCCCCACCGGGCTGTCGGGCATCGTCACCGGGATACTGCTGGCGATGGCCAGGGTGATGGGGGAGACGGCGCCGCTGCTTATCCTCGTGGGGTACGCGCAGTCGATGAACTTCGACATATTCAGCGGGTTCATGGGGACATTGCCCGGCATGATGTTCAACCAGACGTCGGCCGGTGCGGGCCTGAACCCCATCCCCACGGATCGGTTGTGGGGCGCCGCATTAACCCTCATCCTGGTGATCGCCATCATCAATATCGCGGCCCGAGTGATAGCGAAATTCCTGGGCGCCAGGAAGTCATAGGCAGGAGCACTAAGTGGCCAAACGGTTGGACCTCAAGGGCGTCAACATTTATTACGGATCGTTTCACGCGGTCTCGGATGTGACGCTGTCGGTTCTGCCCCGCAGCGTGACCGCGTTCATCGGGCCCTCGGGGTGCGGCAAGACGACGGTGTTGCGCACGCTCAACCGCATGCACGAGGTGGTGCCCGGTGGACGGGTCGAGGGCAGCGTGCTGCTCGATGACGAAGACATCTACGGCGCCGGCGTCGACCCGGTCGGCGTACGCCGGGCCATCGGGATGGTGTTCCAGCGGCCAAACCCGTTCCCCGCCATGTCGATTCGCGACAACGTGGTCGCCGGCCTGCGGCTGCAGGGGGTCCGCAACCGCAAGGTGCTCGATGAGACGGCCGAGTATTCGCTACGCGGGGCGAACCTGTGGGACGAGGTCAAGAACCGGTTGGACAGGCCAGGGGGAGGACTGTCGGGCGGGCAGCAGCAGCGCCTGTGCATCGCGCGGGCCATCGCCGTGCAACCCGACGTGCTGCTGATGGACGAGCCGTGTTCGGCGCTGGACCCCATCTCGACGATGGCCATCGAAGAGCTGATCAGCGAACTGAAGCAGGACTACACCATCGTCATCGTCACCCACAACATGCAGCAGGCGGCGCGGGTCAGTGACTACACGGCGTTCTTCAACCTGGAAGCGGTCGGAAAACCGGGGCGGCTGATCGAAGTCGACGACACCGAGAAGATCTTCTCCAACCCGAGCCAGAAGGCCACCGAGGACTACATCTCGGGCCGCTTCGGCTAGCCCGATCGTTACTGCGACGCGGATTTCGCTTCTTCCTCGGGCAGCCTGCCGGTCGCCTGGAAGATGACCCGCCGGGCCACCTCGACGGCGTGGTCGGCGAAGCGCTCGTAGAACCTGCCCAGCAGCGTCACGTCGACGGCCGCGGCGACGCCGTGTTTCCATTCACGGTCCATCAGCACCGAGAACAGGTGCCGGTGCAGATCGTCCATGGCGTCGTCTTCTTCGCGGATCCGGGCGGCCTTCTCCGGGTCGCGGGACAACACGACCTCCTGGGCGCTGTTGCCCAATTCGACTGCGATGCTGCCCATTTCGGCGAAGTAGCCGTTGACCTCCTCGGGCAGGGCGTGCTGGGGATGGCGACGACGGGCGATCTTGGCGACGTGCAGCGCCAGCGCGCCCATCCGGTCGATGTCCGCCACCATCTGAATGGCACTCACGATGGCCCTCAGGTCACCGGCGACTGGGGCCTGTAATGCCAGGAGTACGAAGGCGCTTTCCTCGGCGCGCGCGCTGAGCGCGGCGATGGCTTCGTGATCGGAGATGACTTGTTCGGCTAGCACCAAGTCGGCCTGCAGCAGAGCCTGGGTGGCCCGCTCCATGGCGATTCCTGCCAAGCCGCACATCTCGCCGAGGCGCTCGGATAACTCCGAGAGTTGCTCGTGGTAGGCGGTCCGCATATCAACAAGGGTACGGTCTGTCCGCCCGAAACGGACAGCGCAGCGCCGTCAAAAGCGGTTACTCGCAGGTGGTGTCGGCCGCGTTGGTGACGGTCAGGTCCTCAGGCAGCTTGACCGGAGCATTGCTCGACCCGCGTTCGATTTGCAGATTCATCGACGAGCCGCTGGGCGACGGAGTGCTGACCGACTTGAAGTCGGGGCCCAGCACCACCTGCACCACCTGCCCGTAGCCCGAGACCCGCTGCACCTTCGCGTTGGTCAACGAGGACGCGACGGTGGCGGCGGCCTCCTCGTTGCCGGGCGAGAACAGCACCGTCGTCGCGCTCACCGAACTCGGGTAATCGTCGGGTGACATCACGTTGAAGCCGTCCCGCTTGAGCTGGGTGGTCGCGGTGGCGGCCAGACCGCTCTGCGTGGTCGCGTTGGACACCCGCACCGTCACGCCGCCGGGCGAGGTCGTGGTGATCAGCTCGTGTTGGGCCTCGGGCGCCGGCGCCGGCGACTTCTTGGTGGTGGGCGCCTTCGAGGGCCCCGTCGTCGGGGAGGCGCTCAAATTCTGTGCGTTCTGGTCGTTTTCTTCGGGCAGCGGATCGTCGTTGATGATGGCATCGAACAGTGCCCGCATGTCGGCCATCCGCGGCGGCTCGTCGCCGTTCTGGTCGGTGACACCGGTCGGGACGGTGACGAAGGTGACGTGCCCGGCCGCGATGCCCTGCAGCGACTGCCCCAGTTGGACCAGGTCCTTGGACTGGACGTTGTCGACGACGGTGTTGCCGATGATCATGTTGACCACGTTGTTGAGCTTGTTGAGGTCGAGCAGGGTGTCCGCGGAGATCAGCGACCGCAGCAGCGACGACACGAACAGTTGCTGGCGTTTGATGCGGCCGTAGTCGCCGTTGACTTCGGTGGTGACCTGGCGGGCGCGCACGTAGTTCAACGCGGTCGAACCGTCGAGAACCTGCCGGCCACCGTGTTCGAGGACGGTGCCGAGCTCGTAGTCGTGCAGCGGGGTGCTCGAGCAGACCTCGACGCCGCCCAGGGCATCGACCATTTTCGCGAAACCGGCGAAATCGACGGCGATGAAGTGGTTGATGCTCAAGCCGGACAGTTTCTGGATCTCCTTGACCAGGCACTTGGGGCCGCCGAAGGCGAAGGCGGAGTTCAGCTTGGTCTCGGTGTAGATCGTCTTCGGCCCGTAGGTCTTGGTCTTCGGGTCGTAGAGGGGCCCGTACTTGCCGGTGTCGGGATTCCACGCCTCGCACTGCATCGGGGTGATGGCCAGGTCGCGGGGGAACGACACGGCCACGACGCGTTTCCGGTTGGCCGGAATGTTGACCAGCATCACCGAGTCCGACCGTTCTCCGTCGGCGTCGTCGGTGGTGCCGGCGCCCATGTTGCCGTTGTCACCCGTGCGGGAGTCGAGGCCGACGATCAAGAAGTCCTCGTCGCCGTACTGGCCGCCCGGGTCGCGGATGTCGCTGGAGTTCCGGTCGAGCGCGGCGACGTTGTTGAGCCGGGCGTTCTTCGACGCGCTCCATTGCCACGCCCCACCGGTCATGGCCAGCGCCAGCACGGCGGCCAGGGCCGCCGTCGACCGCGCCGCCAGCAACAGCGGACGGCGCCGCCGCCTAGGCTCCGCGGTCTCGATGAATTCTGGGGCCTCGCTGTCGTCCGCGTCGTCGTCGTTGGGATATTCGGCGGCCTCGAGAGCTCGAAGCTCGGCGACCGCGTCCAGGGAGTAGGCCAGGTCGTCGATCACCTGCGTTGTCTGCAGCTCGATCGGCAGGCCCGGCTCGTCCCCGCTCGGCTCGGGCTCCGGATCCTCGGGAGCGGCGCGGTGGTGAACGGGCCGGTCGGGGGCGCCGATCTTGGCGATCAGGTCCGCGACGCTGACGCCGCCCCCGGCGTGAGATCCACCCCGGTCGGTGTCGTCCACGGGCGCCTCGACGGGCTCGATGCCTGTGTCGGGCTGCCACCGGTGCAGGCTGTCGTCGGCCGGTGGTTGGAAGAATCGCTCCCAGGGCGCGGCGCCCAACGGCGCCGGGTCCGGCGCGATCGGGCGGGCGTGCGCCCCGCCCGGGCCATGCCGACCATTACGAGTGGCGTCGTTCTCGGCGTCACTCATGTCCTACCGGCCTCCGAAGCTCTGATGCAGACGTCAGCGTGTGCGTGCGTAGTGTCAGCGCAGCGCCGCGTTGTGAGCGCTGCTGCTGGTGCCAACCATTTTTTGCCGCCCTCGTGCAGTGGCACGAACCCATCCGCTACCCGAGCGCATGCAACAAAGCCCACATGCTACTGAGTTATCGGTCCGGACGCGATCTCGAGTCGGTCGATTCAGCCCCCGGAGTGCATGACGTCGGCGCCCGCCGGGACCGTGCAGTCGTCCGGGTCGGTCAGCCACCCTTCCGGCAGCACTACCCGCGCCGGTGAGCCCTGCCGGCCGCGCGGGCCCGTCGCCTCGTCCGGGAACGGCACCGTGCCGTCCAGCCGGTCGAGCAGACGGTCCAGCTCGTCGAGCGTCTTGACCATCGCTAGCGCCCGGCGCAGCTCGGAGCCGGCCGGGAAGCCGTGTAGATACCAGCCGATGTGCTTGCGGATGTCGCGCATGCCCTTGTCCTCGCCGAAGTGCGCGGCCAGCAGCTGCCCGTGCCGTCGCACGATGTCGGCGACCTCGCCCAGCGTGGGCGGCGTGGGCGGCGCGCTGCCGGTGAAGGCGGCCGACAGCTCGGCGAAAAGCCACGGCCGGCCCAGGCAGCCGCGGCCGATGACGACGCCGTCGCAGCCGGTGCTGGCCATCATCGTCAGCGCGTCGCTGGCGTCATAAATGTCGCCGTTGCCGAGCACCGGGATCGTCTGCACATGCTGTTTGAGCCGGGCGATCTCGTCCCAGTCGGCGGTCCCGGAGTAACGCTGCGCCGCCGTGCGGGCATGCAGCGCGACGGCGGCCGCCCCTTCGGCTTCCGCGATGCGGCCGGCATCGAGGTGCGTGTGGTGCTCATCGTCGATGCCGATGCGGAACTTGACGGTCACCGGTATGTCGGTGCCCTCGGTGCCGCGCACCGCCGCGGCGACGATCTGGCCGAACAGTCGCCGCTTGTACGGCAGCGCCGATCCGCCGCCGCGCTTGGTCACCTTGGGCACCGGGCAGCCGAAATTCATGTCGATGTGATCGGCCAAGCCCTCGTCGGCGATCATCTTGGCGGCGGCGTAGGTGGTGGCGGGGTCGACGGTGTAGAGCTGCAGCGACCGCGGCGACTCGTCGGGGGCGAACGTGGTCATGTGCAGCGTGGCGGGATGACGCTCCACAAGCGCACGCGCCGTCACCATTTCGCAGACGTAGAGCCCGCTGACGGTGCCGACCTTGGCAAGCTCTAGTTCGCGACACAGCGTCCGGAAAGCGACGTTGGTCACGCCCGCCATCGGAGCCAGGACCACCGGGCTGGCGAGCGCGATGGATCCGATGCGCACCGCTTGGTTACCGCCGGCTCATGGTCAGCGTGCCCGCGGTTTTGTGCAGCTCGAACGCGGTGGTCCGCTTGCCCGTGCGGGCTTCCCGCTCGAGCTGACGTTGCTTGGAAATCTCGAACTTCTCGCAGGTCGCCTCGAGTTCCTTGATCAGCAGCGCGAGATCGTCGCGCATGGCGGCCGCCTCGCCGGTGAAGTCCTCGCGCTCGAAGATGCGCCATTTCTTCAGCACCGGCATGACCACGTCGTCGAGGTGGATGCGCGGGTCGTACACGCCGCCGACGGCGATGGCGACGGCCTTGCGGCGGAACTCGGGCACCTGGTAGCCGGGCATCTGGAAGTTGCGCAGCACCTTGTGCAGCGACCTCATCGCCTGGTTGGGCGCGGCGGCGAACCCGGCGTCGCTGACGTCCCGGTAGAAGATCATGTGCAGGTTCTCGTCGGCCGAGATCTTGGCCAGCAACTGATCGGCGATGGTCTCGTTGCAGGCCCTGCCCGTGTTGCGGTGCGAGATCCGGGTGGCCAGTTCCTGGAACGTCACGTAGATGACCGAGTCGAAGAGGCTCTCGGCAAACAGATCGGCGCGAACCTGGTGGTTCTGGCCGGGGCTGAAGCCGCGGTTCACCACCTCGATGCGCAGCTTCTCCAGTTCGACGGGGTCGACCGCGCGGGTCACCACCAGGTAGTCGCGCAGCGCGATGCCGTGCCGGTTCTCCTCGGCGGTCCAGCGGTTGACCCACTGGCCCCACGCGTTGTCCAGGCCGAAGTTCATCGCGATCTCGCGGTGATAGGACGGCAGGTTGTCTTCGGTCATCAGGTTCTGCACCATCGCGATCTGGGCGACGTCTGACAACTTCGACTGACCGGGCTCCCAATCCTGCCCACCGAGCGCGTAGTAGTTCTTGCCGTCCGACCACGGGATGTAGTCGTGCGGGTTCCAGTTCTTGTGCATGCTCTCGTGCCGGTTCAGGTATTTCTCGACGAACGGCTCGAGCTCGTGCAGCAGCTGTAGGTTTGTCAGCTCCGCTGACATAGGGCCTCCAGTTATCTGTGTCGATGGGTAGCAGTCAATATATCTGTGTACTTCAGTAGCATCAAGTTCCTCGTCCGGCGCGCCAGGTGACGTTTTGATGCCGGTTTCGAGGGTCCGGTTCGGTAGGTCTAGTTGTACGGCTTGCCGATGCGGCGGAATTGAAAACGCGTCACTGCGACTTGCCGAGCTCGTTGGCCGGGACGTAGGGCGCGGCGCTGATATAGAGCATGTTGATGCAGTAATCGATGAACTGCGTGCGGCTGGCACCCAGCTGCCCATGCAGGTAGGCGGTGAACAGGCTCGACAGCCCGCCCACCAGGCTGGTCGCGATCATCTTCTGCAGCACGGCGTCGCCGATGCGGGACAGCTTGCGCTGCAGCAGGTCGATGAAATTGGGCATCCACTCCGCCCCGGAGCGGGTGAGCACCGGCTCGACCGCCGGCGCCAGTAACAGCACGCGTCCGCGGACCGGGTCGTCGACCATCAGCTCGACGAATCGCTCGACGGCCTCGCGCGGGGTCGTCGCCGAGGTCAATGTGTCCATCGCGCGCGTGCACACATCGTCGTAGACCGCGCGCACGAATTCGTCACGGTCGGCGAAGCTTTCGTAGAAGTAGCGCTCAGTCAGCGCGGCCGCGCGGCAAACCGCGCGCACGGTCAGCGCCGGCCCACCGGGGCTGCCCAGCAACTGCACCCCGGCGCTGATGAGGTTGTCCCGGCGGAGCGCGAGACGGCTCTCCAAGGGGACGCCGGTCCAGCGTCCCCGTCGTTGACCCGTCTGCACATCGCTCCTAAGCTCTAAATTGACAACGGTTGTAGTCAGATTTTCACGATACCTACAGGGATCCAATAGTGACTCAAGATACGTCCGCATCGCGCCCTCTGACCAGCGACGTAGCGCGCAGCGACGGGACCGGTACCGCTGAGCAGTCGGTTTCGAGCGACTCGCCCGACGGCGTCGCGGGGGGCTGCCCGGTATCGCCGGCGGGATACGACGCGCCACCCGCACCGCTGGGACCCGATTCGCTGACCTGGCGGTACTTCGGTGACTGGCGGGGCATGCTGCAGGGCCCCTGGGCGGGATCGATGCAGAACATGCACCCGCAACTGGGCGCGGCGGTCCCCGTCGAAGACGACACCCCCGATGGGATAGAGCGAGCGCAGCAGGCGCGGCCAGCGCTCGCGAAAGAAGG
>NZ_LZMG01000309.1:0-902 GCF_001673615.1 Mycobacterium sp. 1245499.0 | reverse complement strand
ATTGGTTCGGGTCCTGCTGGGTATACCGCGGCGTTGTATGCGGCGCGGGCGCAGTTGGCGCCGGTGGTGTTTGAGGGGACGTCGTTTGGTGGGGCGTTGATGACGACCACTGAGGTGGAGAATTTCCCGGGTTTTCGCGACGGGATCACGGGTCCGGAGTTGATGGATCAGATGCGTGAGCAGGCGCTGCGTTTTGGGGCCGATCTGCGGATGGAAGACGTCGAATCGGTCTCGTTGCAGGGTCGAATCAAGTCGGTGACCACGGCCGAGGGTGAGACGGTGCGCGCGCGTGCGGTGATCTTGGCCATGGGGGCGGCGGCCCGGTATTTGGGGGTGCCCGGGGAGCAGGAGTTGTTGGGTCGCGGGGTGTCCTCGTGTGCGACCTGTGATGGGTTCTTTTTCAAGGACCAGGACATCGCGGTGATCGGGGGTGGGGATTCGGCGATGGAGGAGGCCACCTTTTTGACCCGCTTTGCCCGCAGTGTGACGTTGGTGCACCGGCGTGCGGAGTTTCGGGCGTCGCGGATCATGCTCGAACGGGCCAAGGCCAACGACAAGATCACCATCCTGACGAACAAGGCGGTCGAGGCGGTGGAGGGTGAGTCCACGGTGACGGGTTTGCGGGTGCGCGACACGCTCAGCGGTGAGGTGTCGAGATTGCCGGTGACCGGGGTGTTCGTGGCCATCGGGCACGACCCGCGTTCGGAGTTGGTGCGTGAGGTGGTCCAGACCGACCCCGACGGTTATGTGCTGGTCCAAGGCCGCACCACGAGTACCTCGATTGAGGGGGTGTTCGCCGCCGGGGACCTGGTGGATCGCACCTACCGCCAAGCCATCACCGCCGCGGGCAGCGGCTGCTCGGCGGCCATCGACGCCGAACGCTGGCTCGCCGACCACGAAGA
>NZ_LZMG01000308.1:0-22308 GCF_001673615.1 Mycobacterium sp. 1245499.0 | reverse complement strand
GACGCGGAGGGGATAACGGAGGCGGACACGGCCGAAACGGCCACGCCCGACGCTGCGAGAACTACTGCGGAACCAAGAGTGCGAACGATGCGACGTGCGATCATGGCGTCGAAAGTGCCCATGCAAGCCCCTCCCAAAACTGTCAACTTGCCAACCATTTCGTGCTGATTTCCTATGTACCGGAGCGCAGCGACAGGGGTGGATAGCGGCGGCGTCGCCGCGATCGAACCGACGCCACCATTGCGCAGTCGGGTTGCCTACAAAAAACACTTTAAGCGGTCGTTTGGTGTTGTCCATTCAGGGTAGCCGGTCACGTGCGAGTACCAGATTCGGCACTCACTCTCTGAGAGGTGACGACATGGCAACGGGTGAAACGGGTTTCGACGACGTAACCTTCGATCTCATTTCGATTCAATACCACTCGCTGAAGGCCGGGCACGATTACGGCCAATATGTGCGAGACGCGAAGAATGCCGGCTTGGATGACGTCGCGTCCTTCTTCAGCGACGTGATGGCTCAGGACTCCGAGCGCGCCAGGCGATGCCACGAGTTCCTGGGTCAGCTGCAGGGAACAGCTGCGGCCGGACCGGCCACATGATAAGAAACCGATAGTCGCCAGGGTTTCGCCCTGAGCTAAGTCGCTGGCATCGATTGCGACCCGCCGTCGCGTAATCGCTGGCGGTGCGGCCGTTTACGCAGTTGACGGCCGTATTTCCCGTTCTGATAGACCCGTCGATGAGTTACCGCGGATGTGTCGGCAAGGTCACATACCGGCAAAGCTCGGATGCGTGCGGCGTGGCGGCCTATTAGAGTTACGTATCTTAGGGAAAGCTTATGATTCGTTAAGTACGGAAACAGGTACGGAGCAACGCTGTGGACACGGACCGTTTCGACGCAATCATCGTAGGTGCGGGTTTCGGCGGCATCGGTGCCGCTATTCAGCTCAAGCGCCTCGGGTTTGACAACTTCGTCATCCTCGAGCGCGAGGACGACTTGGGTGGCACCTGGCACGTCAACCACTACCCGGGCATCGCCGTCGATATCCCGTCGACCACTTACTCGTACTGGTTCGAACCCAAACCGGACTGGTCACGGCTGTTTGCGCCCGGGGCTGAGGTCAAGCAGTACGCGGTGGACGTCGCCGACAAATACGACGTGCGCCGTCACATGCGTTTCAGCACGACGGTGGAAGGCGCCCAGTGGGATGAGGACGCCGCGGTGTGGCGGGTGGCGCTGGCCGGCGGCGAAACGCTGACGACCCGTTTCCTGATCACGGCTACCGGGTTCCTGTCCCAGCCCCGCATGCCGGACATCCCGGGCATCGCGCGCTTTGCAGGCAAGGTGGTCCACACCACCGCCTGGGACCACGACTACCGCTATGAAGGACGGCGTGTCGCGGTCATCGGGACCGGCGCGTCCGCGGTACAGGTCATTCCGGAGCTGGCCAAAGAAGCCGCAGAGCTGACCGTCTACCAGCGCACCGCGACCCACGTGATACCCAAGTTCGACTTCGAGTTCTCCCCGGCGGTGCGGCGCCTATTTGCGCGGGTGCCGGCTGCGCAGCGGGCGCTTCGGTGGGTGAGCGACGTCATCCTCGAGATCATCATGGTGGTGGGGGCGCTGCACTTTCGGGAGTCGCGGGGGAGGGGGAACATCTCGGCCTCCGATTTGGCCAAGATCAGTCGATTCCGGTGGATCCGGGACAAGGAACTGCGAGCCAAGCTGACGCCGGACTATGACCTCGGTTGCAAGCGGCCCACCTTCTCCAACAGCTTCTACCGCGTGTTCACCAAGCCGCACGTGCACCTGGAGACCACCTCGATCGAGCGGATCGAGCCCGACGGCATCGTGTCCACCGACGGGCGCAAGACGGTCATCGACACCCTGGTCCTGGCGACCGGTTTTGATCTGTGGGAGGCCAACTTCCCGGCCATCGAGGTGGTCGGCCGCAAGGGCCGCAACCTAGGCAAGTGGTGGCGAGAGACCAGGTTCCAGTCCTATCAGGGCGTCTCCATGCCCTACTTCCCGAACTACCTGGGACTGGCAAGCCCGTTCGCCTTCTCCGGACTCTCCTTCTTCCACACCATCGAATACCAGATGCGGCACATGGACAGGTTGCTCGGCGAGGTCAAGCGTCGCGGTGCGACGACCTTCGAGGTGACCGAAGAAGCCACCGACCGATTCATGGAACGGATGACCAAGCGGCTGGACAATTCGGTGTTCTACGCCGGAAACTGCGCGACGTCGCGTTCGTACTACTTCAGTCCCAGCGGTGAGGCGTCGCTGCTGCGGCCGACGTCGACACTCAACTCGGTGCGCGAGGCCGGAGCCTTCCCGCTCAGCGACTACGTGATCGCCTAGCCCTCAGTGGTGCGCGGATCCGATCAACGGTTGTCCGTTGGCGGATTGCAAGAGGCAGATGACGGTGCTCGGGGTGGGGTTGGCGCCGGTGCGGTCTTGATTCGAGTCGATGAGATAGGTGATCGAAAACCGGCTACTGGCAGCGGGTTGGCCGGTATACGGGGCTAACCCGGCCGCGCAATCGCGGTTGGCTACGGTGGCGATTGCGGCGTCGACGGCCATCGGAGCGCGCAGATACACCTCGCCTAAATGCGCTGTCGCACAGTCGACTACGGTGACGTTGACGCGGCTCCCGTCGGCCGGCGGCAGGTCGGCGACGCATTCACCGGCCTGCAGGTCGATCCACTTCTCGGTATGCGAGCCCGGCTGCAAGGGGGTTGCGGCGGCCATGGCGCACGAACTCAGCATTGCCACGGCGGTCAGCCCGAACATCGTGTGAAGGCGTGAAATCCGCATCGCGGCCTCCTTTGCCCCATCCCTTAGCGGTGGAGTTTAGGGCGTATTGGTCAGCGCCGGGTCCGGTTTTTCCGACGACATCGACAGGAATCCGCGCAGGCACCGCGCGCCCAGCCACCAATTCGCCGGCTTCTTCATGTCCAGACCGCCCAGGAGCTGCTTGATCATGGTCAACGTGTCGAAGTAAATGCGTTCGCAGACAAGCGTTTCGGTGTGGTCGAAAACGAAGTACGCGGTCATGCGGACCCGGAACCGGCTACCGGTGGGCGGCACCCTGCCCAGATAACCCCGGTGCGTGCCCATCAGCCAGAACTCCACGATCACCGCGTCGGCGCTGTGGCGCAGCGCGATGATTTCGTGGTCCTGGTCGGGAAATGCGGTCCGCGTGTAAGCGTAGTACTCGCGCACCGCCGCATCGCCGTCGTGCACCAGCATCTGGGGGATCAGCTCGTAACGCGGATGCGGGAAGGTCGACAAGACGTCATCCCAGGCGTGACGGACCTCGTCGTGGAAGTGGTCGAGCACGAGTTTCTGGCGGGCGGCCAGCACCTCAGGGGCGGGAAACGCGGGAATGGTCACGCCGATCAGCGTAGGCCCCGAACTGATAGCGCATGCGCTATCGCTTTGGTCAAGGCGATATTGCCTTGGGGCAGAGGCCAACTCGGTGTGGGTCTACCGCGGCGGTGTCCACGCCACCGGCAGCGATTTGATGCCGTGGATGAACTGCGACAACAGCCGTGCGGGCTCGTCCGTCGCGACGATGTCCGGTATCTCGCGCCGCAATTCGTCGAAGACGACCCTGATCTCACGGCGAGCCAGATTGGCGCCCAGGCAGAAATGGGCACCGCCACCGCCGAAGCCGAAGTGCGGATTGGGCGTGCGCGCCACGTCGAAAACCCAGGGATTCTCGAACGTCGACTCGTCGCGATTGGCCGAGTTGTACCACAGCGTGGCCTTATCGCCGGCCTTCATTTTGGTGCCGCTGAGTTTGAAGTCGCGGGTCAGGGTGCGTCGCATGTACACCACCGGGGAGGCCCACCGCACGATCTCCTCGACGGCGGTCGGGGTCAGGCGATCGAAGTTGGACCACCACTTCTGCCGCTCGGCGGGATAGCGCGACAACGCCAGCACGCCGTGGCTGATCGCGTTGCGCGTCGTCTCGTTGCCGGCCACCACCAGCAGGATGAAGAACGACGCGATTTCGGTGGACGACAGGCGTTCCCCTTCGACCTCGGCTTCCACCAGGCTGGTGGTCAGATCGTCGTGGTGATTGGACCGCCGGTCCTCGGCCAGCGCGCTGGCGTAGGCGCCGATGTCCATCGACACCTGAAGGAATTCCTCGAAATCGGTGGCCAGGTCCGGGTCGCCGAACCCGAGAATGACGTTGGTCCAGTGGAATATGCGTTGATGGTCCTGTTCGGGGATGCCCATCATGTCGCAGATGACCTGCAACGGCAGCGGGCCGGCGAGCTCGCTGACCAGTTCGGCCTCCCCGTCGGGATGATTGGCGATCAGCGACGCAACCAGCCGCCGGGCCCGCTCGCGGACCGAGGCCTCGATGCGGGCCACTACTTTCGGGGTGAACGCGCGGCTGACGATCGAGCGCAGCCGCTGGTGGCGGGGATCGTCGAGCACGATCATCGAGCCGAAGTATTCGCTGATCTCCGGGGTGTTGTCGTTGATCGTGATGTTGGGGCTGGAGCTGAAGATGTCGGGATGGCGGCTCGCGAAATGCACGTCGTCATGTTTGGTCAGCGCCCAATGCCCGTCGCCGGGTTCAAAGCCCTCGTACTCGACCGCGGGCCAGAACGAGATCGGCGCCTCGCGGCGCAGCGTCGCAAACGCGCCGTCGCGAAAGTCGTCGTCCAACTCCCAGAAGGCCAACGACTCCAGATGGATATCGGCGAGCGGAATGTCGGGCGGGGGCGCCCCGTTCGTCCGCGGGGCAAGAGCTTTCTCGGGACCCGTCTTGAGGCTCACCAGGACCTCCTTCGTCGTGAAAACGAGTGCTGGGTCAGTGCGTACAGATGGTTCGAGCGGGTGCGCCCGTCGTTGCCGTCGCGGCGCTCACCACGTTGCCGTCGAGCAGGATCTTGCAGGAGATGGGTCCCGGCCCCTGGGCGCTGACGGTGAACACCTCACCGCCATAACCGGTGAACTCCGTCGACCACGGCAGCGGCGCATTCACCTGGTGCAGCTGCCCGTTGTCGGTTTGGTAGTAGATGAATTCGGCGACCGCCGGCCCGTTGACCTCGTAGCGGACCTTGGGCATCTGGGGCAGGGCATGGGCCATGCCGCATGCATTCGCGAATCCGAAACCGACGGCCAACAGGACCGAAGGTCCGGCGAGGTGCTTCGTCATGAATTGCATCGTGTCACCACGAGCGACGGTAGGGAAGCTTATGGTGAAGCCCGAAGCGGGGGCTGGTGCGCGGAAAGGTGGCGGCAGAACATGGCAGAACACGGCTCAAAGCGTGTGGTGGTGTACGGAACCGGCTTCGTCGGCAAGATGGTGATCGCCGAGATCGTCAAACACCCGCTGTTCGAGTTGGTCGGCGTCGGCGTCAGCAACCCCAACAAGGTCGGCCGCGACGTCGGTGAGATCTGCGGGCTACCCGAGCCCGTCGGCATCACCGCCACCGACGACGTCGACGCCCTGATCGCCCTGAAACCCGACGCGCTGGTGCACTACGGCCCGACGGCCATGCACGCCAAGGAGAACATCTCGCTGATCACCCGGTTCCTGCGGGCCGGCATCGACGTCTGTTCGACGGCGATGACCCCGTGGGTGTGGCCGACCATGCATCTCAACCCGCCGAACTGGATCCAGCCCATCACCGAGGCCTGCGAGCTGGGGGAGTCGTCGTGCTTCACCACCGGCATCGACCCCGGATTCGCCAACGACCTGTTTCCCATGACGTTGATGGGGTTGTGTTCCGAGGTGCGCCGGGTCCGGGCCTCCGAGCTGCTGGACTACACCAACTACGAGGGCGACTACGAATTCGAGATGGGCATCGGCCGCGAGCCCGAATTCAAGCCGATGCTGGAAGACCGCGACATGTTGATCTTCGCGTGGGGCGCCACCGTCCCGATGATCGCGCACGCCGCCGGCATCATGCTCGACGAAATCACCACCACCTGGGACAAGTGGGTGACGCCCACGGAGCGCAACTCCGCGAGGGGCGTCATCAAGCCCGGGCACGTGGCCGCGGTGCGGTTCACCATCAACGGTGTCTACAAGGGCGAGACCCGAATTCAGCTCGAACACGTCAACCGGATCGGCTTGGACGCGGCCCCCGACTGGCCGACGGGTCACGACAACGACGTCTACCGGGTCGACATCGAGGGGACCCCGAGCATCTTCCAGGAGACCGCGTTCCGGTTCACCGACGGCTCGGGCCGCGACGCGGCCGCGGCCGGATGCCTGGCCACCGGGCTGCGGGCACTTAATGCCGTGCCCGCGGTCAACGACTTGGGGCCGGGCTGGGTCACCCCGCTCGACCTGCCGCTGATCGCCGGCGAAGGCAGCATCCGGTGACCGTCGCACAGCGGGCGCATAGCCGCCGCTGACCCGCAATACAGGTAATGGCGGCACAATAACGGCTAGCCGATGCGAGCTGGTGCTGCGGATACGGGGATTCACATGGTCGATGGAGTCGGGACCGCGCTGGGCTTGTCGATCGGCGCCACCAACTTGGCGGCGGTGACCACCGATAAGGCCATCACCCGCAAGCCCGTCCTGACGCAGTATCCGGATCGTCCCGCCGAGATCGGCATCCCCGCGGAGAACCCCAGACTGCAGGGTCCCGGTGTGGTGATCACCGGCTTCGTCAACCGCGTCGGCGACCCGCGCCCAGTCGTGGCGGCCGATGGCTCGGTGTACCGCAGCGAGGTGTTGGTCGCCGACGGGTTGCGCGCGCTCGCGTACGCCGCCACCGACGGACGCCCCCTGCCCGACAACATCGCGGTCACCTATCCGGCGCACTGGCAATCGCACGCGGTGGATGCCCTCGGCGCGGCGCTAGGTGAAATTCCGGAATGGTCGCAACGGCCGCGTCCTATCCTGCTGATCCCCGACGCCGCCGCAACGCTGCTCGCCGTGCGGACCAACCCGGGCATACCGCCGAGCGGCACCGTAGCGGTGTGCGATTTCGGCGGCAGCGGCACCAACATCACGTTGCTGCACGCCGACGGTGACTACCACGCGTTGGCCCCGACCGTTCGGCACCCCGATTTCTCCGGCGACCTGATGGATCAGGCGCTGCTGAGCGTGGTGATCGCCAACGTGCCGACCACCGGGGCGTTCCCCACCGGCGGCGCGGCGATCGGCTCGCTGAGCCGGCTGCGCAGCGCATGCCGGGTTGCCAAGGAACAGCTGTCCTCGCGCACGACGGCCACGCTGACCGACGGGCTGACCGGGACGCGCGGCGAAATCCGGATCGGGCGGCACGAACTTGACGACGCGATCCGGCCCTCGCTGAACCGCATGATCGCGGTGTTGGACCAAACGTTGGCGCACAACGGGATTCGTGACCTCGTCGCCATCGTCTCGACGGGTGGCGGGGCCAACCTGCCGACCGTCACCACCACGCTGTCGCGCCACTTCCGCGTTCCCGTCGCGACGACGCCACGCCCGCAACTGGCGGCCGCCGTCGGAGCCGCGCTGCGAGTGGCCCAAGGTCCCGGCGACGCGGGCGCGACACTTTCGGCGCCCGCCGTGCCCGCCGCGGCCACGGCCCGGGCAGCCGTGCGGCCGGACCCCCGCCCCGAAGCGACCGCGACCTCGCCCGCGCCGCCGGCCGAGCCGACTCAGGCGGAGATGGCACGGGCCTGGTCGGCCACCGGTCACAACTCGCGGCTCAATGCCGCCATCGCCGCCGACTATCCGCCGACCGACTCACCGACTCCGGCTACGCCCGACGCCGCAGCCGAGACGCCCAAGCGCAAGGGTCTGTTGTCCCGCTGGCATCTACTGCCGGCGGCGGCGATCCTCGTCACCGTCGCGGCCGTGCTGCTGGTGGGCACCGCGGTGGCGATCGGGCTGGGCTCGCAGAACAAATCGGCCACCACACCGGCACCGGCCGTCAGCACCACACCGGTGGCCCCGCCGCCGGCTTCCAACAGCGCCACCGCGGCGCCGGCACCGCCGCCGCCGGACGTCCCGGTGCCGTCAACCTCGGATACCACCCCGCCCGCCGAGACCGAGACACCGATGACCACCACACCGCGGGCGACTCCCCAGGCGGCACCACCGCCAGCCCCGCGCCGGGTGGCGGCCCCGCCCGAGGTGCCACCCATTCCAGGCGTCAACCAACCGATTCCCGGGCTCGACCGGGTCAACCAGATCATTCAGGAAATCGAGGGCAACCTCGGCATCACGGCGCTGGGCCCGATACCCGCTCACTAGGCCTGCGATCTAGGCCTGCGATCGGGAATTCGGGCCTAGCTCAATCCTTTTCGCCCTTGTTCTCCGCGGCGGCGGCCTCTTTGAGGACCTCGTTGAGCTTCTTATCCTTCTCGATCTGATCCTTCAGCGCCTGCTCGTCGCGTCCCTCGTCGCCCTCGGTCTTGGCCTGCGAGCCCTCGCCCGAATCCCCGCCCTCGGGCTCCTCGTGCCTGGGATTGCCGTCGTCGTCGAGCCAGTCGTTGACCGCCGTGCCGGACACGCTTCCGCCGGTGCCGGGCAGCACGATCGTGGGTTTGTCCTTATAGGCCTCCATCATCTTGGCGGCCTCTTTTTTGTCGTCCTCGTCAGGCTCGGGCTTCTCGGTCAGCTTCTGCTCACCATCCCCTTGATTAGTCTGATCAGCTTCTGCGGCTCGACCCGATTGCCTATCGTCCTGATGCCTATCGTCTTGATCAGTTGACTTATCGTCCTGCTGGTCGGTCGATTTATCGTCCTGCACGCTCATGCGTCTACCCCCTTGCGGTCGCAGGTTCGACGATTGCAGGGGGTTACCCGCTGCGTGGTTGTGCCGAAACTCTCATGAACGCGCGGCGTCGCGCTTGACCAGCACGACCAAGGCCTGCGGGATCCGCATCGGCTCGGGTGCGCTTGACAGGCGCTCGGCGACCGCGCACTCCAACTGCTCGACGAAATGGCCGGCCCGCTCGTCGTGGCTCCCACCGTCGAGTGCGGTCACCAGCGATCCGGACAGCGCGGATCGCGCGAAGGCCGCCCACTGCGCACCGAACGCCTCGGCGTCGTGGTCCACCTGGTAGCGAGCCCAGAACCGATCCTCGGCATTGAACATCTCGAGGTGCTCGATCATCAGGCCCTCGAACCGTCCCTTCGGCGCGAACGGGGCGCGGAAGTCCTTCTCGGCGCGAGCGAACGTGGGAATCGTCATGCGCCGCACTTCATCCGAGTGCAGCAGGCCGTCGCGCACCAGATCAGCGAGCGCCGCGACGAGGGCATCGAGCAGTGGGGCGAAACCCGCCGACCCGTCCTCGTCGGCCGCCAGCATCAACGCCACCAACCGGCCCTCGGGAGCCAGCTCGCGCCCGCGGAACGCGACGAAGTTGTGCCAGTCCAGCGCGGCCTGGTCGGCGTAGGCCGCTTGCGCCGCGTCGTCTGTGCTGCGCGAGACGTGCACGTGATCGTGCACCTCGCAGGGGGTTCGGCTCAGCCACTGGGTTGCCCAGGACGTCCAGCCCAGGTTGACCGTCTTGGACGGCACGATCTGGTCGTAGAACGACCGCCCGACCGCGGAGGTGAACGTCGCCGTATCGGAGTGCAGGTAGCTCTCCGGGTCGTCGGCCACCGTCTCGAACAGCGCCGCGAAGTCGTTGCCCGGTACGTCGGTGTGCGCCACCAGGATTGCGTGGTCGTGTCGCGTGCGCCGGCGCAGCACGGCGATCCCGGCCGACAGCGGCCTCAGCGAATTGTGGCCGTTGGCCGCGCCATAGTCGGCGATGACGATCGGCTGCGGAGGCTTGGGCAGCGCCACCTGTTCGGCGGCCCGCTCGAACACCGCGATCGCCTGCGCCAACCCGGCGGCGCGCAACCGCGACGCCTCGGTGTAGGAAGGCTCGGGCCGCACCACAATGCTCGATTCGGGCATCCGGGCTTCGGGCGGCATGAATCAACGATAATGGCCGAGCCGGTGCTCAGTTCGGCGAAGGATCAGTGGCCGCGGGCCACCCATTCTTCGTAGTGCACGATTTCGTCGCCGATGGTGGTGCTGTCGCCATGGCCGGTGTGCACGACCGTGTCGCCGGGCAACGTACCGAGCCGAACGGAGATCGACTGCAGGATCGTTCCGAAATCCGAATGGGAGCGCCCGGTCGCGCCCGGGCCGCCGGAGAACAGGGTGTCCCCGCTGAACACCACGCCTTCGGGGCCCAGTTCCGGGGCATACCAGCACACCGATCCGGGGGAGTGACCCGGCGTGTGCAACGCCAGCAGCTCGGTGCCCGCGACATCGAGCGTGTCACCGTCGCCGATCAGCCGAAAGTCCTTGTCCGGGTGCGTCATTCGCCAGAGCACGTCGTCGCCGGGGTGGAGCAGCACCGGTGCGTCCAGCGCGGCGCCCAGTTCGGGCGCCACGGTGACGTGGTCGTTGTGGCCGTGGGTGCACACCACCGCGACCACGTTACGGTTGCCGACGGCGGCCAAGATCGGCTCGGCTGAATGCGCGGCGTCGAACACGACGACGTCGGAGTCGTCGCCGACGATCCAGATGTTGTTGTCGACTTCCCAACTGCCGCCGTCGAGTTCGAAGGTGCCGTGGGTGACCAGCCGCTCGATGCCCGCCATCAGAGCACCACCACCGAGCGCAGCACCTCGCCGCCGTGCATCTTGTGGAACGCCTCCTCGATGTCGCCGAGCCCGATGCGTTCGGAGACGAACTGCTCGAGCGGGAGCCGGCCTTGCAGATACAGGTCGATCAACGTCGGGAAGTCGCGCTCGGGCAGGCAGTCGCCGTACCACGACGACTTCAGCGCCCCGCCGTGGCTGAAGAAGTCCACCAGCGGCATGTCCAGGCGCATGTCGGGCGTCGGAACCCCAACCAGCACAACGGTTCCGGCCAGGTCACGGGCGTAGAAGGCCTGCTTCCAGGTTTCGGGCCGGCCCACCGCGTCGATCACCACGTTGGCGCCGAACCCGTCGGTGAGGTCCTGGATGGTCTTGACGACATCCAGCTCGCGGGCGTTGACGGTGTGCGTGGCACCAAACTTGCGAGCCCAGTCCAGTTTGGTGTTATCGGTGTCCACGGCAATGATCCGCCGGGCGCCCACCAGCGCGGCGCCGGCGATCGCGGCGTCGCCCACACCGCCACAACCGATCACGGCGACGGTGTCGTCGCGGGTGACCGCGCCGGTGTTGATCGCCGCGCCCAGCCCGGCCATCACACCGCAGCCCAGCAGGCCCGCCACCGCGGGGTCGGCCTCGGGATTGACCTTGGTGCACTGGCCGGCGGCCACCAGCGTCTTGTCGGCGAACGCGCCGATGCCCAGCGCGGGCGTCAGCTCGGTGCCGTCGGTCAGCGTCATCTTCTGGGTGGCGTTGAAGGTGTCGAAGCACAGGTGCGGCCTGCCGCGCTTGCAGGCCCGGCACTGCCCACACACCGCGCGCCAGTTCAGGATCACGAAGTCGCCCGGCGCGACGGCGGTCACGTCCGGCCCGACAGCCTCCACCCGGCCGGCGGCCTCGTGGCCGAGCAGGAACGGATATTCGTAGTTGATGCCGCCCTCGCGGTAGGTCAGGTCGGTGTGGCACACCCCGCAGGCGATGACGTCGACCAGGGCCTCACCGGGTCCGGGATCCGGGACGACGATGTCCACCAATTCGACGGGTTCGCCCTTCTTGCGTGAAATCACGCCGCGCACTGTCTGACTCATGGGCTCCAACCTAGGGGTTCGTCGCCATACATCTCTCGGCGGGTTGTCCACCCATGAACCGGGTGTAGCGTCCGTGGGCGTGACGGCTTTGGAAACCACCGAAGAATTCACCGAAAGAATAACCGCGGCAATCGACGGCGCCAGCCTGACGTTGTTGCTCAGCATCGGCCATCAGACCGGTCTGCTGGACACGATGGCCGGCATGGCGCCCGCCACCAGTGCGCAGATCGCCGACGCCGCCGGGCTCAACGAACGCTACGTCCGAGAGTGGCTGGCCGGCATGACGACCGGACGCGTCGTCGAGTACGACCCCGCCACGGCCAGCTACTCGTTGCCCGCCCAGCGCGCCGCCGTGCTGACCCGCGCCGCCGGACCGGACAATCTGGCCCTGGTCACCCTGCTCGTCCCGGTGCTCGCCGAGGTCGAACAGAAGATCATCGGGTGCTTCCGTGCCGGCGGCGGGCTGCCGTACAGCGAATTCCCGCGCTTCCACGCGTTGATGGCCGAGCAGAGCGGCGTGGTGTACGACACCGCGTTGGTCGACGTGGTGCTGCCGCTGGTGGACGGCCTGGTGCCGCGGCTGCGCGCCGGAGCCGACGTGGCCGATTTCGGCTGCGGCAGCGGACACGCCATCAACGTGATGGCACAAGCGTTTCCGGCCAGCCGCTTCACCGGCATCGACTTTTCCGAGCAGGCCATCGCCACCGGGATTCGGGAGGCCGCCGAGCGGGGGCTGGCCAACGCCGCCTTCGAAAGCCACAATCTCGCTGATTTGGACAAGGCGTCAAAAAAAGACGCCTACGACGTCATCACCGTCTTCGACGCCATCCACGATCAGGCGCAGCCGGCGCGCGTCCTGGAAAACATCTACCGGGCGCTGCGGCCCGGCGGGGTGCTGCTGATGGCCGACATCAAGGCGTCGAGCCGGCTCGAGGAGAACATCGGCGTTCCGATGAGCACCTACCTGTACACGACGTCGTTGATGCACTGCATGACGGTGTCGCTGGCGCTGGACGGCGCCGGGCTGGGCACGGCCTGGGGCACCCAACTGGCCGTCTCGATGCTGGGCGACGCCGGCTTCGACGACGTGCGGGTGGCCGAGATCGAGTCGGACCCGATCAACAACTACTACATCGCCAGGAAGTGATGGCGGCCCTCGACGCTCTTGCCGACTGGCCGGTCGAGGCCGCCGCCGCCGCGGTGATCGGGCCCGGCGGCGTGCTGGCCAGTCACGGCGACACCGGGCGGGTGTTCGAGCTGGCCTCGGTGACCAAGCCGCTGGCCGCGCGGGCCGTGCAGGTCGCCATCGAGGAAGGTGCGCTCGACCTCGACACGGCCGCCGGGCCGCCCGGCGCGACCGTCCGCCACCTGCTGGCCCATACGTCGGGCCTGTCGATGCACTCCGAGCAGGTGCTGGCCGCACCGGGAACCCGCCGCATCTACTCCAACCAGGGCTTCACGGTGCTGGGTCAGACGGTGCAGCAAGAGACCGGCATCGAGTTTGCGCGCTACCTGACCGAGGCGGTGTGCGAACCGCTGGGTATGGCGGCCACCCAGCTGGAAGGCGGTGCGGTGGCCGCGGGTTTCGGGGCGAGGTCGACGGTGGCTGATCTGGCGGTGTTCGCGGGGGACCTGCTGCGGCCGGTGACGGTCTCTGAAAGCCTGCACACCGAGGCGACCACGGTGCAGTTTCCCGGTCTGGACGGCGTTCTGCCCGGTTACGGAGTGCAACGGCCCAACGATTGGGGCCTGGGTTTCGAGCTCCGGGACACGAAATCACCGCACTGGACGGGTGCGAACAATTCGGCGCGAACGTACGGCCATTTCGGCCAAGCAGGCGGTTTCATCTGGGCAGATCCCGAAAAAGGGCTGGCGCTGGTGGTGCTCACGGACCGCGATTTCGGGGACTGGGCGCTGCGGCCGTGGCCGGCGCTTTCCGACGCCGTGCTAGCCGATTACAGCTAGTGGGAAATGCACACTAGCGCAACAGGGGTATCACAAGGCACAATAGACACGCAGGACACATAAAAAATCGAAGATTTCGCACAAGCTGCCCTGTTTTGCCGGGTCCGCAGGTCGTTGGGGAAGACGTCCCTCGTGGAACCGAAGGAGCAGGAAATGCGAGCGTCGAATCAATTCGCCGACGTGACGACTGGCGTGGTGTACGTGCACGCTTCGCCCGCGGCGGTTTGCCCGCATGTCGAGTGGGCGTTGTCGTCGACCCTGGGTGCCAAGGCGAATCTGACCTGGACGCCCCAGCCGGCGATGCCCGGTCAGCTGCGCGCGGTCACCAACTGGGTCGGGCCGGTGGGCACCGGCGCCAAGCTGGCCAACGCGCTGCGGTCCTGGTCCGTGCTGCGCTTCGAGGTCACCGAGGACCCCAGCCCCGGCGTCGACGGCCACCGATTCAGTCACACCCCGCAACTCGGCCTGTGGAGCGGGGTGATGAGTGCCAACGGCGACGTCATGGTCGGGGAGATGCGGCTGCGGTCGATGATGGCCCAGGGCGCCGACACCCTGGCCGCCGAATTGGACTCGGTGCTGGGCACCGCCTGGGATGAGGCGCTCGAGGCCTATCGCGACGGCGGCGACGTCGGCGAGGTGACCTGGCTCAGCCGGGGGGTCGGCTAGTCGACCGGCGGGCCGGTTCACGCCGCCTCTCTCCGAAGCACTGGACGACTCTGGAAAGCGCTAGCACATCCGCTAGCGTGTTCGAGCACGCGCTAATGGTCCCCAGAGACCGGCCCTATCGCTTGGCCGGGCGCAGAATCTGCAGAGCGCCCGGCACCACCGAGATCTCGGCCGGTAGCGCGCAGGCGAAGTCGCCGTCGGCGTAGACGTTGATGCCGGGGCACTCGACGCGAATGGACTTGGCCCGCGCCGTGCTCACCTCGTCGAGCTGGACGTGGGTCCCCTTCATCACGGTGGGAAACAGGCGGACCAGTTTGGTGCGGGACGCCTCGTGCACCATCGTGATCTCCAGCAGGCCGTCGGTGTAATCAGCCCCCGGGCAGATCTGCATCCCCCCGCCGTAGCTGCGGGTGTTGCCGAAGGCGGCCAGCGTGATGTCGGCGTCGAGCTCCTGGGTGCCGTCCAGCACCAAGCGAAATGGCAAGAGCCGCAATTGAGACAGTTCGGCGAGCATCGCGACGTAATACCGCAGCCGCCCGTGCGGCCAGCTCATCCGGTTGGCGCGATCGGTGACCAGCGAGTCGAAGCCGGTGGCCGCCACGGTGCCGAACCACTTTTCGGCGCCGCTGTCGTCCCGAATCAGGCCCAGGTCAATGGATTCCGTGCAGCCGTCGATGACGATGTCCGCGGCGGCCTCCGCGTCCTTGGTGGGGATGCCGAATTCGCGCGCGTGGTCGTTGCCGGTGCCGGCCGGGATCACGCCCAACGGAATGTCGGTGCCGGCCATCACCTGCAGGGCGTTGGAAACGACGCCGTCGCCGCCGGTCACCATCACCGCGTCGGTGCCCTTCTCCATAGCCGCGCCGACGAGATGGCGCGCGTCTTGCGCGTCGTCACCGATGATTTCGACGACCTCCACACCCCGGCGGTGTAGCCGCGCGATCGCGAGTTGGGCGGCGCGTACCGCGGCGCCGTGCCCCGACACCGGGTTGGTCAGCGCGATCACCTTGCCGATTTCGCGGCGGCGCAGTGATGTCACGGAATCAGCTTGCCGGGATTGAGGATTCCGGCTGGATCCAATGTCGACTTGACCGCGCGTAGCACCTGCACTCCCAGTTCGCCTATCTCGTCGCGCATCCACGGCCGATGGTCGATGCCGACCGCATGGTGGTGGGTGATGGTCCCGCCGGTGGCCATGATGGCATCCGACGCGGCCTTTTTGGCGGCTTTCCATTGCTCGACCGGATCGCCCCGCTGGCCGGCGACGACGGTGAAGTACAACGACGCGCCGGTGGGATAGACGTGCGAGATGTGGCACATCACCAGAGCCGGCGTGCCCGTCTCGGCGAGTGCGCCGGTAAGAGCTTGAGTCACAGCGGCTTTCAGGGTGGGAATGTTCGACCAGTCGGTGGCGGTCTCCAGCGTTTCGCACAGCGCCCCGGCCGCGAGCAGTGAATCGCGCAGGTACGGCGCGCCGAAGCGGCCGCGCTCCCAGGCCTGCGCCGGTCCTTCGCCCAGTGAGGTTCCGCCCTCGGCCGTCAGCAGTGCGCTGGTTTCGTCGTGCCGGCTGTGGACGTGTTCCTCTGTGCCCTCGAACACAGTGATGCCCAAACATCCGCCGGTGATCTGGGATTCGCCGATCGCCTCGGTGGTGGCCAGGTTGACCCCCGTCTCGGCCTCGTCGGAGAGCCGAATGACGGTGGGGCCGGTGGCATTCTGGGTGACGGCGCGCAGGGCCGCGGCCCCCGTCTCGAAGTCGGGGAACGACCACGCCTCGTAGCGGACGGCTTGCGGCGCGCGGTGCACGCGGAGCCGCACCTGGGTGATGACGCCCAGGGTGCCCTCCGAGCCGATCAACAGCTGACGCAGGTCCGGGCCGGCGGCCGATTCCGGTGCGCGACCGAGATCCATGATGCCCACCGGCGTGACCACCCGTAGCCCCCGCACCATGTCGTTGAACCGGCCGTAGCCCGCCGAGTCCTGCCCGGAGGAGCGGGTTGCGGCGAAGCCGCCGATGGTGGCGTACTCGAAGCTCTGCGGGAAATGACCGAGCGAAAAGCCTTGCGCGCCAAGGAGTCTCTCGGCGCCCGGCCCCGTGACCCCCGCACCGAAAACAGCCTGGCCGGATACCTCGTCCAGCGAGATCAGCCGATCGAAACGGCGTAGGTCGAGCGAGACGACGGCGGAGAACCCCGCGCGAATGGGATTGAGCCCACCGACCACGCTGGTGCCCCCGCCGAAAGGTACGACGGCGATGCGATGCTCCGAGCAGTAGCGCAGGACGCCGGACACGGCTTCGTCGTCGCCGGGCAACAGCACGGCGTCGGGCGCATCCTGCGGGCCGCGCTCTTTGCGATTGAGCAGGTCGATGGTGGACTTGCCGCCCGCGTGCAGCAGCCGATCGGCGTCGGCGGTGCGGCAATACTCGGCGCCGACGAGGGCGGTGAGCGCTTCGAGATGCGCCTCCGACAACGCCGACGGGCGCAGTTGCACCTGGTCGGATCGCAGTTCGGCCGTGCGGGACCCCTCGACCCCCACGGCCTGCTGCAGTAATGACCTGATTCCCTCCGAGAGCGGCTTGGCCGCCGCGGGATCGCCCCACGCGTTCCATTTCATCGGCGGCAGGAGCCCCTGGGAATGCGTCATGCGTTACAGTATTACACATGTTGTCAATCCGTAACGCCGAGCTGGATACCGGCGAGCGCATCCTCGCGGCCGCGGCCAGCTGTGTGGTGGATTTCGGCGTGGAGCGGGTGACGCTCGCCGAGATAGCCCGACGGGCGGGCGTCAGCAGGCCGACGGTGTATCGGCGGTGGCCGGATACGCAGTCGATCGTGGCGGCGCTGTTGACCCAGCACGTCACCGAGGTGATGCGCGACGCGCCGTTGTTGGGGGACGATCGCGAATCGCTTGTGCGACAGATTGTTACGGTGGCCAACCTGTTGCGTGCGGACCAATTGGTGATGTCGGTGCTGCACTCGGACCTCGCGTCGACCTATATCACCGAACGCCTCGGCACCAGCCAGCGCATGCTGATCGACGCCCTCGCCGCTCGGCTCCGGGCGGCCCAGCGGCACGGCAGCGTCCGGCTCGGCGACCCGGTCCAGATGGCGACCATGGTGCTGCTGATCGCGCAGTCGACCATCCAGTCGGCCCGGATCGTCGAGCCGATGCTCGACGCCGACGCGCTGGCCGCCGAACTCGCCTACTCGCTGAACGGATATCTGTCGTGATAGCTGATCCGACCGCCCTGAACGCCGCGCGCCGCGCCGCCGACTTGACCGCACTCGCCGACGGTGAGCCACTGGACGTCGTGGTGATCGGCGGTGGCATCACCGGCGCCGGGATCGCGCTGGATGCCGCCGCGCGCGGGCTGCGGGCGGCGCTGGTGGAGAAACACGATCTGGCCTTCGGGACCAGCCGGTGGAGTTCCAAGCTTGTCCATGGCGGCCTGCGCTACCTCGCGACGGGAAACGTGGGCATCGCCCGGCGCAGCGCCATCGAGCGCGGAATCCTGATGACGCGCAACGCGCCCCACCTGGTTCACGCCATGCCGCAGGTGGTGCCGCTGCTGCCGTCGATGAGTCCGGGCAAGCGGGCCCTGGTGCGGGGCGGCTTCCTGGCCGGTGACGCGTTGCGGTTTCTGGCCGGCACACCGGCCTCGACACTACCGCGCTCGCAACGGATTTCAGCGCAACGCGTCGTTGCGATGGCGCCGACCGTACGGCATGCCGGCCTGGACGGTGGCCTGCTGGCCTACGACGGTCAACTGGTCGACGACGCCCGCCTGGTCACCGCCGTCGCACGCACCGCCGCGCAGCACGGCGCCCGAATCCTGACCCACGTGGCGGCGTCGCGGGCCACCGGTACCTCGGTGCGGCTGACCGACATGCGCGGCGGTGAGTCGATCGACATTGCGGCTGGCGCGGTCATCAACGCGGCCGGGGTATGGGCGGGCGAGATCGACGGCTCGTTGCGGTTGCGGCCGAGTCGCGGCACCCATCTGGTCTTCGACGCCCAGTCGTTCGGCAATCCGACTGCGGCGCTGACGATTCCGATTCCGGGTGAGCTCAACCGCTTCGTCTTCGCCATGCCCGAACAACTGGGCCGGGTCTATCTGGGGCTGACCGACGAGGCGGCGCCCGGTCCCATTCCGGATGTGCCCGAACCGTCGGTCGACGAGATCATCTTCCTGCTCGACACCGTCAACACCGCACTGGGGACCGCGCTCACCGCCACCGATGTGATCGGCGCCTATGCCGGGCTGCGCCCACTGATCGACACCGGCGAGGGCCGCACCGCCGACGTCTCGCGCGAACACGCCGTCGTGGAGTCGGCGTCCGGGGTGATCAGCGTGATCGGCGGCAAGCTGACCGAATACCGCCACATGGCACAGGACGTGCTGGATCGCGCCGTGCGGGTGCGGCGACTGCGCGCCGCCAAATGCCGAACCCGCAACCTGCCGCTGATCGGGGCGCCCGCCAATCCCGGTGTGATCGCCGAGTCCGACGCCGGGTTGCCGGCTTCGCTGGTGGCGCGCTTCGGCGCCGAGGCGCCCAAGGTGTTTGCCACCGCGGCCTGCGAGCGACCGACCGCGCCGGTCGCGGACGGAATCGACGTCAGCCGAGCGGAATTCGAATACGCGATAACGCATGAGGGCGCGCTTGATGTCTCCGACATCCTCGATCGACGCACGCGGATCGGGTTGGTAGCGCGGGATCGGGAGCGAGTGGTCGCCGTGGCCAAGGAGTTTCTGGCGCGCTTCGGCTAGGGCGGCCGCCCGATGGCCTCCCGCCACACGGCCGGGTATTGATAGTTAGTATCTTATGATAGAGACTGTCAGTTTATGCCGTGCTGGTGGAGGGAGGGCCGATGACGATCCGAGTCCCGGTGTTGATCGTGGGCGCCGGCGTTGGCGGCCTGGCGACGTCGGCGCTGCTGGCCCAACACGGCGTCCATTCACTGCTGGTCGAGAAACGACCGGAGATCTTCCTGTACCCCAAGGCCCGCAACCTGAGTTTCCGAAGCTCAGAAATCCTGCGCGGCCTTGGCCTTCGGGACGAGGTGCGGGCGGTCGCAGAGCACGTCTCGACCCTGGTGGTCCGGCCCACGCTCAACAGCACCGTGCAAGAGCCGGCGCTCGACGTCGGCGCGATCTTCGCCGGTCTGGACAGGCTCAGCCCCGAGCCGGCGGCGCAGTATTGCCCACAGAGCCGGCTCGAGCCGATTCTGATCGACGCGGCGCGGCGGGCCGGCAGCGAGGTGCGCTACGGCACACGGTTGTCCTCGTTCAAGCTGGACGACACCGGCGTCACCGCGGTGGTGTGCGACGTCGAATCGGGGGAGTCGCAGACCGTCCGCGCCGACTATCTCGTCGGCGCCGACGGCGTGCACAGCCCGATCCGTAAATCGTTGGGCATCAGCACATCCGGGTATGGCGCGCTGCCGATCTATGTCGTCTTCATCTACTTCCGGGCCCCGTGGCGCCGCTTCATCCCGGAGCTGCACGACGGCGATGGCGTGCAGGTCAAAAACGACGATGTGGACGGCATATTCCTGGTCGCCGAGGGCGATCTCGGCATGTTCATCACCACCTACTTTCCCGGTGAGGGCGAGTCGGCCGGACAGTTCACCCCGCAGCGCTGCCGCGAGCTGCTCACCCAGGCGATCGGGGAGCGGATAGACCTCGACATCATCGAGGTCGCGGCGTGGCAGCCCTACGAGCAGGTGGCCGATCAATTCGATTGTGGGCGAGCGTATCTCGTCGGCGATTCGGCGCATACCATGCCGCCGTTCAAGGCCGGGGGAGCCAACACCGCCATCCAGAGCGCACACAATCTGGCCTGGAAACTCGCCGCCGTCCTGCGTGGCACGGCCACACCCGAGCTATTGGCGACCTACCACGCCGAGCGTCATCCGGTGGGCCGATTCGCCGCGCGCCAATCGCTCACCGGGCCGTCGATGGCCCTGCTGCGGCCGGGCCGCGACGCTCCGCAACTGCCGGCTGATGAAGAATGCTCGATGTTCACCCTGCTCATCGGATACCGGTACCGCTCGGCGGCGGTCGTGACGAGCGACGCGGAAGGCGGCGCCCTGGTGGACGAGTTGCGCGCGCAACCGGGCACGCGGGTACCGCACGTCTGGTTGCGAGACGGGGTGTCGACGCTCGACCTGCTGGGGCCCCGATTCACCGTGCTGTCCGGCGACGAGCGATGGTGTGCGGCAGCGGCTTCGGCGTCGCTGTCGGCGCATCGCTGCTACAACGACGAGTGGGCGGCGATCACTGGCCTGGCGCCGGAAGGGGCGCTGCTGATCCGTCCGGACGATTTCGTCGGATGGCGCGCCGAGCGACTCCCCGCCGATCCCGAAGGGGAACTGCGGCAAGCGCTTTCGACGATCCTGGGCCCGCTACCTGCGCGAGCGTAAGCGGACTGCGATTTTGCACGCGAATTTCCGCAGTGCCCTTACGCTCGCGGGCCTAGAAATTACAGCGGGATGTTCTTGTGACGGCCGCGGCGCGCGGGGGCCTGGGCCAGCGCCTCGGTGAGCTTGCTGCGGGTGTGCGACGGGTCGATCTTCTCGTCGACCACGCCGATCTCGATGGCGCTGTCCACGCCGCCCGCGATCCGCTCGTGCTCGGCCGCCAGCTGGTCGTGCAGCGCTTCGCGCTCCTGATCGGCCGCGGCGGCCAGCTTCTTCTTGTGCAGAATGCCGACGGCCGCTTTGGCGCCCATCACCGCCACCTCGGCGTCCGGCCACGCGTATACCTTGGTGGCGTTCAGCGACCGGGAGTTCATCGCAATGTAGGCCCCGCCGTAGGTCTTTCGGGTCACCAGCGTGACACGCGGAACCGTGCACTCACCGAACGCGTGCAACAGCTTGGCGCCGCGGCGCACCACGCCGCCCCACTCCTGGTCGACGCCGGGCAGGTAGCCGGGCACGTCGACGATCACCACCAGCGGAATACCGAACGCGTCGCACAGGCGCACGAAACGCGCTGCCTTCTCGGCGCTTTCGGAGTTCAGGCAGCCACCCAGGCGCAACGGGTTGTTGGCCAGCACGCCGACCGTGCGGCCGGACAGGCGGCCCAGCCCGATCACCATCGACGGCGCCCAATTGGCCTGGAACTCGTCGAACGGCGTCTCGTCATCGAGGATCGCGGTCACGATCGGGCGCACGTCGTAGGCCCGCCGTGCCGACTCGGGCAGCAGCGCGTGGATGTCGGTGTCACCGGCCTCGGCCTTGTTCCGGTCGAAATGCCCCTGCTGGCAGAACAACCCGACCAACCGGCGACCCCGCTCATAGGCGTCGAGCTCGTCGTCGGCGACGATGTGGCACACCCCGGACTTCTTGTGGTGGGTCTCCGGGCCACCCAGCGAGCACATGTCCACGTCCTCGCCGGTAACGCTGCGCACCACGTCGGGCCCGGTGACGAAAACCCGGCTGTCCGGTGCCATCACGATGACGTCGGTCAGGGCCGGCCCGTAGGCGGCGCCGCCGGCCGCGAAGCCGACGACCACCGAGATCTGCGGGATGTAGCCGGACGCCCGGATCATCGCCTCGAACACCAGGCCCACCGCGTGCAGGGCCTTCACGCCCTCGGCCAGCCGGGCGCCGCCGGAGTGCCAGATGCCCACGATCGGGCTCTGCTCCTCGATGGCGGTGTCGTAGGCGTTGACGATGTGCGTGCACCCCTCGATGCCCATGGCACCGCCCATCACGGTGCCGTCGGTGCAGAACGCAATGGTGCGTACACCGTTCACGGTCCCCGCGGCGGCCAGCACGCCAGAGCGATCACGCTCGTGCAACAGCTCGACGGTGTCGTCGTCGAAGAAATTGCTCAAGCGCAACAGCGGGTCGCGAGGGTCGAGCGACTCGCCAACCGTCTCGGGGGCCGTGATAGTCATCGCAGGTCTCCTGATATTCGGTGTTGCTCGGATCAGTACCGCCCGAAGGCGATGGCCACGTTGTGTCCGCCGAAGCCGAACGAGTTGTTGATGGCGTACTCGTAGTTGC
>NZ_LZMG01000307.1:0-787 GCF_001673615.1 Mycobacterium sp. 1245499.0 | reverse complement strand
GCGCACCCTGGCCAGCAAGGTCCCGTTCGTCGTGCTGATCATCGGTGCGCTGGGCATCGGGCTGGGGCTCACGCTGTGGCTGTCCACCGACTCCGCGGAACGCTCGTACAAGTTGAGTCATGCCCGGGAGCGCACCCGGTTGCTGCAACAGCAGAAGGAGGCGCTGGAGCGCGACGTGCGCGAGGCGGAGGCCGCCCCGGCGCTGGCGGAGGCGGCCCGCAAGCAAGGCATGATCCCGAGCCGGGACACCGCGCACCTGGTGCAGGATCCGTCCGGGAACTGGGTGGTGGTCGGCACGCCGAAGCCGGCCGACGGCGTTCCGCCGCCGCCGCTGAACGCCAAGCTGCCCGACGAGGCGCCCCAGCCCCCGAAGCCGCCGGCCGCTCCTCCGGAGGTCTCGATCCGGATGGAACCGGCCCCCGGCGGCCCCGTCCCGGCCAGGTCCGGGCCCGAAGCGCTACTGCGCGCGCCCGACGGCGCGTCGACGGTGGGCGGTCAGCACCTGCCGCCGGCGGCGCCCCCGGTGCCCGGCGCGCCTGCCGCTCCCGGTGTGCCCCCCACGGGTACGCTGCCCGGCATGCCAGGCGGACCGGCGACGGGTGCATTGCCCGGCATGCCCGCTGCCCCGGCCACCGGCGCACTGCCCGGCATGCTGCCGGCGATGCCGACGCCGGGACTGCCCATGCCGGCCGGACCGGCGACCGCTCCGGCGCCCCCCGAGGTGTCGATTCCCCTGGGCGGGTTGCCGATTCCGGCTCCCGGCCAGATGCCCGCACCGTTGCCCGCC
>NZ_LZMG01000306.1:0-8429 GCF_001673615.1 Mycobacterium sp. 1245499.0 | reverse complement strand
GGCACCCATGCTGGGCGTCGTCCGGGCCGTCGACGGCTGGGTGGGCATCAACTGCCTGACCGGTCAGCACTGGCTCGACGTCTGCGCGATGCTCGGCCTGCCCGAGTTCGGCGAGCATCAGATCGCGATCATGTTGGGCGGGCCGGAGCGTGACGACTTCTTCGCCAAGGCCGAGCCAGTGCTGACCGGTCAGGCAGTTGATGCCCACCCAGCCGTCGACGGCCCGGACGACGCCCAGCATGGGTGCCGACCGCAGGTTGGCGGGCAGCCCGAGGCGTCGCATCCGCTGTGCCATCAACATCGGATAGGGCAGCGTCGAGATCAACGATTCCAGCTGCGCGACATCGACTTCCGTGATCCGGCCACCGGGCGGCCGGCGCAGCGCGGTCAACGCGCCCAGGGCGCCGTAGGCCCCCGCGACGTATTCCGCGATCCGGGCGCCGACCTGAACCGGCGGGCGCTGCGGATCCCGGGTGCTGACCCAGCCCGACGCCGCCTGCAGGGTCAGCGCCGTGGCGGGTCGATGACGCGACGGACCGGACTGACCGAACTCAGAGATGCGCAGAATTACCAGGTTCGGGTTGATCCGCTGCAAACCGTCGATGCCCAGACCCCAGCCCTTCAGGGTTCCGGGCGGGAGGTCTTCGATCAGGACCTGCGCCTGCGCGATGAGCTCGAGCGCAGACGCCAGATCGTGGCCCTCCGAGAGGTCAAGTGTGGCACCGTGTTTGCCGGCGTTGAGGTACTCGAACAGGCCGCACCGATCCGGGTCGGCGAGTCCGGTGGGGAACGGCCCCCAGCGCCGCAGCGGGTCTCCGGCGGGCGGTTCGATCTTGATGACCTCGGCGCCCAGGTCGACCAGAAGCTTTGCCGCGTAGGGACCCGAGATCTCGCCCGCGATTTCGACGACGTGCAGCCCCTCAAGGGGTCCCGTCACGCGGGGATCCCGATGGCCATCGGTTCCATGTATTGGTGCAGTCCGCCGATCCCGCCACCCTCGCGGCCCAGCCCGCTGAGCTTGAAGCCGCCGAACGGCGCGCCGCCCGGGTTGACGCCGTTGACGGCGATCTGGCCGGTGCGGATGCGGCGCGCCACCCCGACGGCACGGTCCACGTCACCGCCCCACACCGCGCCGGAGAGCCCGTATTGCGAGTTGTTCGCGATGGCGACCGCGTCGTCGTCGTCGCGGTAGCGCAGCACGGTCAACACCGGACCGAACACTTCCTCTTGCGCGATAGTCGAATTCGGGTCCACTCCGGACAGGATGGTCGGTTCGAAGTAGAAGCCGACGTCCAGATCCGCCGGCCGGCCGCCGCCGGTCACCAGCCTCGCTCCGTCATTCAGCGCGCCGGCCACGTGTGACTCGACTCGGTCGCGCTGCGCCGCACTGATCAACGGACCCATCTGCACCTCGGGGTCGGTGGGGTCGCCCACCTTGACCTCGCGGGCCAAGGCGGCGAGCCGATCGACAACATCGTCGTGCAGCGAGTCGGGAAGCAGCAGCCGGCTGTGCAGGATGCAGGCTTGCCCGGCGTGCAGCGAACAGGATTCGAACAGCATCTGGCGCAGCATGTCGTCGGTGATTTGCGCATCGTCGAGGACGATGCTGGCCGACTTGCCGCCCAGTTCCAACAGGATCCGCTTCATCGTGTCCCCGGCGGCGGACATCACCTGGCGGCCCACGGCCGAGCTGCCGGTGAAGCTGACCATGTCGATGCGCGGATCGGTGGTCAGCAGCTTGGCCGCCTCGACACCGGACGGCGTGACCACGTTGACCACCCCGGGCGGGATGTCGGTGTGCTCGTCGATGAGCCGCGCCAATGCCAGACCGGCCAGCGGTGTCAGCGGGGACGGCTTGAGCACGACCGTATTGCCCGCCGCCAGAGCATGATTCAGCTTCATGACGTTGAGGCAGTGCGGGAAGTTCCACGGCGTCAGCACCGATACGACACCCAGCGGCGCGTGCCGCAACACGGTGGTTCCGGCGCTGATGCCGGTGACCTCCTGGTCGACCAGCTGGGTGGCGAGCTGCGCGGCGTGCATGGACATGAAGCCGGCGCCGTCGATCTGCATGATGCGCTCGTTGGCGATGCAGCCCCACTCCGCCTGGGACAGCGCAAAGAAGTCGTCGGCGTGTTTGGTCAGCGCCTCGCCCAACTGGTTCAGGCACCCGGCGCGCTGCTCGGCGGTCATCGTGCCCCAGGGTCCGCTGTCGAAGGCGCGGCGAGCGGCCGCAATCGCATCGCCGACCTGGGCGACGCTCGCGTCCGGGGCGGTGGCGATGACGGCCTCGGTGGACGGGGACAGGTCGTCATAGCGGCCGTCCTGCGGCTCGACCCAGTTGCCGTCGATGTAGAGCTGATAGGTCTGGACTAGAGCGGGCGAATCGGCCATGGCTTCCTCCGGTCATCTGATCACTTGGTGTACACCTCCGTGTCGCCCTCGTCAATCATCAATCGCGCGAATTGCAAGCTACCGCAATATCTACGTGTCGTGTTGACAGCATGCGACGGCACGGAGTAGACACAGTCCGCAGGACAGATTGCCTCAATCTGTCGGATCGGGTGTCCTGCGAGAGGGGCTTGCCGTGCAGACTCATCCGCCGCTGCGCTCGCCGAGCTTCCCGCTGCACTCCCCCGACTTCTACGCCGGCGATCCCTACCCGGCCTATCGGGAGCTGCGCGCCACCGCGCCGGTGTGCTGGAACGACGTCACCGACTTCTGGGCGCTGCTGAAGTACGAGGACATCCGGTTCGTGTCGAGCAATCCGGCGCTGTTCTCGTCCACGAAGGGCATCACCATTCCGGACCCGGCGAATCCCAACCCGGTACAGGCGGGCAACCTGATCTTCAGCGACCCGCCCCGGCACCGCCAGTTGCGCAAGCTGATCAACTCCGGCTTCACCAAGCGGCGGGTTGCCGTGTTGGAGCCAAAGATTCGTCAGATCGTGCGCGGGATCCTGGACGGCATCGAACCCGGCTCGGTCCACGAGTTCGCCGAGGAGGTCGCGGCGCCACTGCCCACCCGCATGATCGCCGAACTGATCGGCGCCCCGCCGGACGACTGGGAGCAGTTCCGGGCGTGGTCGGACGCGGCCACCGGGACGGCCGACCCCGAGATCGAACTCGACTCGTTGGTGGCCATGGGCCAGCTCTTCGAGTATTTCCAGGCGCTGATCGCCGACCGGCGGGTGCACCCGCGCGACGACCTGCTGTCGGTCCTGGCCGAGGCCGAGATCGACGAGCACCGGCTGACCGACGAAGACCTGCTCAACTTCGCCTTCCTGCTGCTGGTGGCCGGCAACGAAACCACCCGCAACCTCATCGCGCTGGGCACGTTGGCGTTGATCGCGCATCCCGATCAGCGCCGCCTGCTGGTCTCCGACCCCGCACGCATCCCGCTCGCCGTCGAGGAGATGTTGCGGTGGAACAGTCCAGTGGTGCACATGGCCCGCACCGCGACCGCCGACGTCGAGATCCGCGGCCAGCGGATCCGCGCCGGCGAGGTGGTGGTGATGCTGTACGGGTCGGCCAACCGCGACGAGGACGTGTTCGGCCCCGACTCCGAGGAGTTTGACGTGACCCGTCACCCGAACCCGCACATCGCCTTTGGCTGCGGTGAACACTCTTGCGTCGGTGCGCAATTGGCGCGCCTGGAGGCGACGGTGCTGTTCGACGAGCTGCTGCGCCGCTTCCCCACCATGGAGCTGGTGGGCGACGTGCACAGGATGCGGGCCACCATGGTGCCCGGCGTCAAACGCATGCCGGTGCGGATGGGAATCTGAGCCGATGGACCTCGAATACACGCCAGAGCAATGCAAGCTGCGCGCCGAGATCCGCGCGACCCTGGAAACGGTGATGACGCCGGAACGCGTCGCCGCGGTCAGCGAGCACATGGAGGGCGGGCCGGCCGTACGCGAGTGCATCCGCGCCCTCGCCGCGGCCAATCTCCTAGGCGTCGGCTGGCCGAAAGAATATGGCGGACGAGGGTTCTCGGCCATCGAACAGTTCATCTTCTCCGAAGAGGCGCGCCGGGTCAGCGCACCCATCCCGCTGGTGACGCTCAACACCGTCGGGCCGACGCTCATGCACTACGGCACCGACGAGCAGAAGCGTCAGTTCCTGCCGGCGATCCTGGAAGGCACGGCGGAGTTCGCCATCGGCTACTCGGAACCCGGCGCGGGCAGCGACCTCGCCTCGGTGCGCACGACGGCGGTCCGTATCGGTGACGAGTACGTGATCAACGGCCAGAAGATGTTCACCAGCGGCGCCGCCTACGCCGACTACATCTGGCTGGCCGTGCGCACCGATCCCGATGCCAAGAAGCACAAGGGCATTTCGATCCTTATCGTGCCGACCTCCTCGCCCGGATTCTCCTGGCAACCGCTGCACACCATGCCGGGCATCTCGACGTTCTACACGTTCTACGACGACGTCCGGGTGCCGGTCAGCGCGCTGGTGGGCGCCGAAAACCAGGGCTGGCAGCTGATCACCACCCAGCTGAACTTCGAACGCGCGGCGCTGGGCAACCTGGGCGCGCTCGAGCCACTGTTCGAAAAGACTTTGGAATGGGCGCTTTCCACCGAACTCGACGGCGGTCGCGTCATCGACCAGCCCTGGGTGCAGCAGGCCCTGGCCCGGGTCGAGGCCCAAGTCGCCGCGTACAAGATGGTCAACCTCCGGGTCAACGCCGCGATGACCAAGGGGATGCTGAGCATGGGAGAGGCGTCGGCGGCGAAGGTGTTCGGCACCGAGCTCACCGGACAGGTCGCCCGGCAACTGCTCGAGGTGCTCGACGGCAACGGAGTTCGGCGCGGCGCCGAGGCTCCGCTGCGCGGCGCGCTGGAATCGGCCTACCGTCAGGCCGTCATCAACACCTTCGGAGGCGGGGCCAACGAAATTCAGCGTGACATCATCGCCATGGCCGGGTTGGGCATGCCGCGGGCACCACGCGACCTGCGGGCCGCGCAATAGTCAGGAGGACAGTACTAAGTGAGCGACTCAGACACCGTCAGCGCCAAGGTGCGGGCCCTCGTCGGCCAGCCGACCGGTGGCACCGGAAAGCCCTCGGTGGCCCCCGACCCGGTGAACCAGCCGATGATCCGGCACTGGGCGTACGCCATGGCCGACATGAACCCTGTCTACATCGACCCGGAGTTCGCCGCGTCGTCACGGTTCGGCGGCATCGTGTCACCGCCGGTGATGTTGCAGACCTGGACCATGCCGTCGCCAAAGTTGGAGGGAATCGGCGAACGTGGCGGGGCCCCCGTCGAGATCACCAGCAACCCAACGGCATTCCTCGATGAGGCCGGATACACCAGCACGGTGGCGACCAATTCGGAGTTCGAGATCGAGCGTTACCCGCGACTGGGTGACGTGATCAGCGCGACGACGGTCTACGAGTCGGTCTCCGACGAGAAGAAAACGGCGCTGGGCACCGGATTCTTCCTGACCTGGCTGACCACCTACACCGATCAGCACGGTGAGGTGCTGGGGCGGCAGCGATTCCGGGTGCTGCGATTCAGGCCGGCGAGCTGATGGCGGCCCGCCTGGGGCCGGCAATCACGCCGGACACCGAATTCTTCTGGAACGGGTTGCGGGACAACAAGCTCCTGCTCCAGCGCTGCGGCGGTTGTGGGCAGCTGCGCCATCCGCCGCGGCCGATGTGCCCGCACTGCCGCTCGCTGGAATGGGAGGCGATCGAGTCGTCGGGTCGCGGCACCGTCTACAGCTACGTCATGCCGCACGAGCCGAAATTTCCCTTCTTCGAATACCCCTACGTCGTCGCGCTGGTGGAACTCGACGAAGGGGTGCGCCTGGTGTCCAACCTGACCGGAATCGACCCGGACGACGTGACAACCGGAATGCCCGTCGAGGTCTACTACCAGACGTTTGATAACGACCTGGTGTTGCACCAGTTCCGGCCGAGCGTTTAGGCCCGTCATGGACTTCACCTTCACCGAAGAGCAGGAGACAATCGCCAAGCTGGCCCGCGACCTGTTGGAGCGCCGTGCCACGCCCGACCGGCTGGCCGAACTGGAAGCCGGCGACACCCGCTACGACGCCGAGCTCTGGCAAGAGCTGGCCGCCGCCGACCTGCTGGGCACCGCCCTACCCGAGTCGGTGGGCGGCTCATGCGCTTCAAGCGGTGGCTTCGTGGAACTCGGGGTGCTGCTGGCCGAGGTCGGCTACAGCGTCGCGCCCGTGCCCGCCTACGCCACGCTGGTGCTGGGCGCCGACCCGATCGCCCGGCACGGCAACGACGAACAGCAAAAGCGGTTTCTTCCGGGCGTGGTGACCGGGTCCCGCCTGCTAACAGCGGGATTGGCCGAGCCGGGCCGCTCGGACCCGACTCGCCCGCGCACCACCGCGCGCCGCGACGGCCAGCATTGGCGCCTCGACGGCGCCAAGGAGCTGGTGCCGGCCGCGCAGCTCGCCGACACCATCCTGATCCCGGCCGCCGCCGACGACGGCACCGCGTGCCTGTTCCTGCTGGCCGCCGACGCGGCCGGTGTCGAGATCCGCCCGGTGCCCACCACGAACCGCGAGCCGCACGCGGACGTATTCCTGGACGGCGCAACCGTTTCCGCGGCGGACGTGATCACCGGTGCCGGGTTGGTCGAGTCGCTGCACACCCGGGCCCTGGTCGGGCTGTGCGCGATCCAGCTCGGTGTCACCGAGCGGGCGCTGCGCATCGCCGCCGAATACACCACGGGCCGAGAACAATTCGGCCGGCCGATCGGCAGCTTCCAGGCGGTGCAACAGCGCATGGCCGACGCCTTCATCGACGTCGAGGCCATTCGGTGGACCACTTGGCAGGCGGCCTGGCTGATCGCGCACGGGCGGCCTGCCGACCGCGCGGCGCGCATCGCGAAGTTCTGGGCCGCCGAGGCCGGCGCGCGGGTGGCCGCCACCGCCCAGCACGTCCACGGCGGCATCGGCATCGACGTCACCTATCCCCTGCACCGCTATTTCCTGTGGGCCAAACACAACGAGTTGACCCTCGGTCCGGCTTCAGCGCAGCTGGCCCACCTCGGCGCAACCTATTCGGAGGGACCCGCATGACGACCACCGCCAACCGCACTCTGCAATGGCGAGACATTTCGATCGGTGACGAGGTCACACCGCTCGAAATCCCGATCACCACAACGATGATCGTCGCCGGCGCGATCGCCACCCGGGACTTCATGCCGGTGCACCATGACCGCGACTACGCGAAGAAACAGGGCTCACCCAATCTGTTCATGAACATCCTGACCACCAACGGCTACTGCGTGCGCTTCCTCACCGACTGGGCCGGCCCCGAAGCGATGGTGAAGAACCTGTCGATCCGCCTGGGGGTGCCGTGCTTTCCGGATGATCCGCTGCGGTTCACCGGCAGCGTCACCGGCAAGACTCAAGGCCCTAAAGGGACGCCGCCGGCCGAGAACTTCGTCGAGGTGACGTTCAAGGGTTCCAACAGCCTGGGCGATCACGTGTCCGGCACGGCGGTGCTCAGCCTGCTCGACGGGGTGGCCGCATGAGCCGGACGGGTCCGGGCAGCCTTCCCGGAAGCTGCGCCATCGTCGGGATCGGACAGACGGAGTTCTCCAAGGAATCCGGGCGCAGCGAGCTGCAATTGGCGTGCGAGGCGGTCAGCGCCGCCCTCGACGACGCCGGCCTGGCCCCCGGTGACGTCGACGGCATGGTCACGTTCACCATGGACTCCAGCGACGAGATCGACATCGCCCGCAACGTGGGCATCGGCGACCTGAGCTTCTTTTCCCGCGTGCACCACGGCGGCGGCGCGGCCGCCGGCACCGTCGTGCACGCGGCGATGGCGGTCGCCACCGGTCTCGCCGACGTGGTGGTGTGCTGGCGCGCCTTCAACGAGCGCTCCGGCTTCCGGTTTGGCGGCAGCGGACGCAGCATGGCCGAAACCCCATTGTTCATGGCGCATTACGCGCCGTTCGGGCTGCTCACCCCCGCGGCCTGGGTAGCGATGCATGCCCAGCGCTACATGTCGACCTACGGCGTCACCAACTCTGACTTCGGCAGGATCGCGGTCGTCGACCGCAAGCACGCGGCGACCAACCCCGACGCCTGGTTCTATCAGCGGCCGATCACCCTGGAAGACCACCAGAATTCGCGCTGGATCGTCGAACCCGTACTGCGCCTGCTGGATTGCTGCCAGGAGAGTGACGGCGGCGTCGCGCTGGTGATCACCAGCGCCGAACGCGCCCGCGACCTGCGCCAGCCGCCGGCCATCATCACCGCGGCCGCCCAGGGCGCGGCCCGCGACGGCGAGATGATGACCAGCTATTACCGCGACGAGATCACCGGCCTGCCGGAGATGGGTGTGGTGGCCCGCCAGCTCTGGCGCGACTCCGGTCTCAAGCCCCAAGACATCCAGACCGCCTTCATCTACGACCATTTCACGCCGTTTGTGTT
>NZ_LZMG01000305.1:0-19634 GCF_001673615.1 Mycobacterium sp. 1245499.0 | reverse complement strand
TCGACCTCTTCGACGGATCGCGCCATGCCGGACCCCAGCCCGCCCATCGTGAAGCTGGGCCGCACCACGACCGGCAGCCCGAGTTCCTCGACGGTCTCGCGGACCTCCTCCATCGTGAAACAGACTCGGCTGCGGGCGGATTCACCGCCTACCTTGGCGACGATGTCCTTGAACATCTGCCGGTCCTCGCCGCGCTGGATGGCGTCGATGTCGGCGCCGATGAGCTCGACGCCGTGCCGCTCGAGCGCCCCGTTTTCGTGCAGCGCGACCGCCGTGTTCAGCGCGGTCTGCCCGCCCAGCGTGGCCAGCAACGCGTCGATCTTGTTGCCGCGCTCGGCCTGCTGGGCGATCACCTTCTCGACGAAGGCGGCGGTGATCGGCTCGACGTAGGTGTGGTCGGCGTATTCCGGGTCGGTCATGATGGTGGCCGGGTTGGAGTTGATCAGGCTGACCTCCAGGCCCTCCGCACGCAGCACCCGGCAGGCCTGGGTTCCCGAGTAGTCGAACTCGGCGGCCTGCCCGATGACGATCGGCCCGGAGCCGATCACCAGCACGTGACGCAAGTCGGTACGACGCGGCACTACCGCCCCTTTCCGCGGTTTGGGGCCGCCATCAGGTCGATGAATTGGTCGAACAAATACTCCGCATCGTGCGGACCCGCCGCGGCCTCCGGGTGATACTGCACCGAGAACGCCTGCCCGTCGGCGAGTTTGACGCCCTCGACCACTCCGTCGTTGGCGCAGGTGTGGCTGACGATCGCTTGGCCGAACGGCGTGTCGAAGGACTGGCCGGCCTCTCCCTCGAGCGCGAAGCCGTGGTTTTGTGCGGTGACCGCCACCCGCCCGGTGGCGTGGTCGATCACCGGGATGTTGATGCCGCGGTGACCGAATACCAGCTTGTAGGTGGACAACCCCAGCGCCCGGCCCAGGATCTGGTTGCCGAAGCAGATGCCGAACAACGGGATTCCGGCGCCCAGCACCTTGCGGGTGACCTCGACGACGTGATCGGCGGTGGCGGGGTCGCCCGGGCCGTTGGACAAGAACACCCCGTCGGGCTTGATGTCGGCGATCTGGTCGTAGGTCGCCGAGGACGCCAGCACATGGGTCCGGACGCCGCGGCGGGCGAAGTTGCGCGGCGTGTTCGTCTTGATGCCCAGGTCCAGCGCGGCCACCGTAAACCGCGGTGCCCCTTCGGGTTCCACGATGTAGTTGTCGGGCGTGCTGACCTCGCCGGCCAGGTCGGCGCCCAGCATCGACTGCTGGCCCCGCACCCGCGCCAGCAATTCGTCCACCTCGGCGAGCGCGTCGCCGGAGAACACGCCCGCCTTCATCGAGCCGCGGGTGCGCAGATGGCGCACCACCGCGCGGGTGTCGATGCCGGCGATGCCGACGATGTGCTGGCGGACCAGCTCGTCCTCCAGGGTTCCGGTGGCCCGCCAGCTGGACGGGCGCGGCGACGGGTCGCGCACCGCGTAGCCGGCGACCCAGATCCTGTCACCGCGGCTCTCGGCGTCCTCGCCGTTCCAGCCGGTGTTGCCGATCTGCGGCGCGGTGGCCACCACGATCTGCCGGTGGTAACTGGGATCGGTCAGCGTCTCCTGGTAGCCGGACATGCCGGTGGAAAACACGGCCTCGCCCAGTGTTTGGCCGATTTTGCCGAACGGCGTGCCGGTGAAGACGCGGCCGTCCTCGAGTACCAATTGCGCTTTAGTCATCAGCGCCGCTCCTCTTCATGATGCGATTCGAGCCAGACGTCGTAATCGGCGCGGCTGTTCGCCCGGAACCCGGTGTCGATCTCGACGCCCGAGGGCAGCCGCCAGCGGATCGCCAGAATCCCGATCCGGCCGGTCATCCGGCGCTCCATGCGGATCTCGGTGATCGAGTCTCGGGGAATCCAAATCGGTTGGGCCCGTAGGCGTTCCACCATGATGCCCCCGGCATACCGGGTCAACACCGCCTTGCTGCGGAAACCGAGGTCGCCGGCCGCGATCCGCTCGTGCCAGCCCGGCGCCATCATGGACCCGCAGTAGTGGCCGCGGGTGCTGATCGTGGCCGCCCCGACGTGGTCCGGGATCTCGGGCAGCGCGCCGATCAGCTCCGCCTGTTGCTGTGAGCGGCGCTGCCAGGTCCGCATCATCAGCTGGATGACCACCGTGATGACGACCACCACCACGGCGGCGAAGATCAGCGACCCCACCAGGGTGGCGGAGTTCATGCGCGCCGCTCCTTCTCATCGCTTCGCTCTGCATCGTCACCGGCGCGATTCATGCCGGCGACTTCCCGTCTCGGGCGGTGACCTTGCCGCGCAGCAGCGTGGCGGTCACGGTGGCGGGCAGGGTCATCGCCTCGTAGGGCGTGTTGCCCGAGCGGCTGGCCAGCTCCGACCCGGTGACGGTCCACGAGGCCGTGGGATCTACCACCGTGAGGTTGGCGGGCTCCCCCACCTCCAGCGGCCGGCCGTGGTCGGGCAGGCCCACGATGCGGGCGGGGTTTTCGCTCATCACCCGGGCAACGTCCCGCCAGGTCAGCAACCCCGGGGTGACCATCGTGTGCACCACGATCGACAGCGCCGTCTGCAGTCCCAGCATGCCCGGCCGCGCCGCGGAGAACTCCACGCACTTCTCGTGCTCGGCGTGCGGCGCGTGATCGGTGGCCACACAGTCGATGACACCGTCGGCCAGCGCCTGGCGCAACGCCACCGCGTCGGCCGCCTCGCGCAGCGGTGGGTTGACGCGGTTTTGCCCGTCGTAACTGGTCAGCCTGCTGTCGTCGAGCATCAGGTGGTGCGGGGTGACCTCGGCGGTGATCGAGATCCCTTGCTGCTTGGCCCATTTCACGATCTCGACGGTGCCAGCGGTGGAGGCGTGGCAGATGTGTACCCGCGCGCCGGCGTCGCGGGCCAGCAGCGCGTCGCGGGCCACGATCGACTCCTCGGCCGCCCTGGGCCAGCCCGCCAGGCCCAACCGGGCCGCGGTGGGGCCCTCGTGGGCGACGGCGCCGACCGTCAGCCGCGGCTCCTCGGCGTGCTGGGCGATGAGCACGCCCAGCCCGGTGGCGTATTCCAGGGCGCGGCGCATCACCAGCGGGTCGTGCACGCAGATGCCGTCGTCGGAGAACATCCGCACCTGCGCGGCCCCGGCCGCCATCATGCCCATCTCGGTGAGCTCTTTGCCGGCCAGCCCGACGGTGACGGCGCCAACCGGGTGCACGTCGACCAGGCCGACCTGCTGCCCGCGGTGCCAGACGTGGTCGGTGACCACCGGGCTGTCGGCGACCGGGTTCGTGTTGGCCATCGCGAACACCGCGGTGTAACCACCCAAAGCGGCTGCGGCCGAGCCGGTTTCGATATCTTCGGTGTATTCACGCCCCGGTTCGCGCAGGTGGGTGTGCAAGTCCACCAGGCCGGGCAACAGCACCTGACCGGTGGCGTCGATGACGTCCAGGTCCTTTCCGACGCCTCCGGCCTCGGCCAACTTGGGCCCGATGTCGATGATCTGGCCGTCGTCGATCAGCACGTCGACGCGATCGCCCTCGCCGTACAACAGCACCCCGCGCAGCAGCACGCTCACGCTACACCCTCTTCACCCGAATTCTCCGCCGTCTCGGTGCCGACCAGCAGGTGAAACAGCACCGCCATCCGCACATGCACGCCATTGGAAACCTGTTGCAGCACAGCCGATTGCGACGAGTCGGCCACCGAGGAGGCGATCTCCATGCCACGCAGCATCGGCCCCGGGTGCAGCACCACGGCGTGGCCGGGCAGCAGCGCCTGGCGGCGGTCGGAAAGCCCGTAGAGGGAGGAATATTCGCGCACCGACGGGAAGAACCCGCCGTTCATCCGCTCGGCCTGGACCCGCAGCATCAGCACCGCGTCGGCGGCGGGTAGCTCGGCGTCGAAGTCGTTCGACACGGTGACCGGCCAGCCCTCGACGCCGACCGGCAGCAGCGTGGGCGGCGCCACCAGGACCACCTCGGCGCCCAGGGTCGCCAGCAGCATCACGTTGGAGCGGGCGACCCGGCTGTGCAGGATGTCGCCCACGATCACGATGCGACGGCCTTCGATGCCGCCGAGCCGTTGGCGAATGGTGAGCGCGTCCAGCAGCGCCTGGGTCGGGTGCTCGTGGGTGCCGTCGCCGGCGTTGATGACCGACGGTCCCCCACTGTCTCCGGCGGCGTTCGCGCCGGTCCACTCGGCGAGCAGGTGCGCGGCGCCGGACGCCGGGTGCCGGATGATCAGCGCGTCGGCGCCGGCGGCGCGCAGCGTGAACGCGGTGTCGCGCAGCGACTCTCCCTTGCCCACCGACGATCCCGACGCGCTGACGTTGATCACGTCGGCGCTCATCCACTTGCCGGCCACCTCGAAGGACACCCGGGTGCGGGTCGAGTTCTCGTAGAACATCGTGACGATGGTGCGGCCACGCAGCGTCGGCAGCTTCTTGATCTCGCGGCCCACCAGCGCCTGGGCGAACCGGTCGGCGTCATCGAGGATCGCGGTGGCGTCGTCGCGGCTCAGGTCGCCGGCGGCCAGCAGATGGCGCGTCATCGTGAGATCACCACCCCGTCGTCGCCGTCGCTCTCCCGCAGCAGCACGTGCACGCTCTCCCCGCGCGAGGTCGGGACGTTCTTGCCCACGTAGTCGGCGCGCAGCGGCAGTTCGCGGTGGCCACGGTCGACCAGCACCGCTAGCTGCACCACCCGCGGCCGGCCCACGTCGCGCAGCGCGTCCAGCGCGGCACGTACCGAGCGGCCGGAAAACAGGACGTCGTCGACCAGGATCACCAACGCGTCATCGATGCCGCCGGCCGGAATCGACGTGGCCTCCAGCGGTCGCGGCGGCTTCTGCATCAGGTCGTCGCGATAGAGGGTGATGTCCAGGGCGCCGTGGCCCACCTCGACACCGCTGTATTCGCCGATGTTGGCGGCGAGCCGCTTGGCGAGAATCACACCGCGGGTCGGGATGCCCAGCAGCACCACCCGTGGTGCGTCGGGACCGTCCAGCGCGGTCTTTTCGATGATCTGATGCGCAATGCGGGAAATGGTGCGGCCCACGTCGGCCGCCGACATCAACTCCCGGGAATCGCCGCCCTTGAGACCGGGGAAGCCGGTGTCGCCCGCAGCACCCATACGAAACTTGACCTCCTTCTCCGCCTCGCCGGACGGATCGTTAAAGGATGTCGACTGCACGGCAGCGTAGCACTTATTTTGCCGGTGACGGCGCGAGGCACCTGCCGTGCCGATCGACGGCAGCCTACTGCGCGGGCGGAGGCGGCGGTGGCGGCGGAGCAGGCCAGGTGCGACGCGGCGGGATCTGCCCGCAATCGAGTCCGTACCCGGCCGCGGATGTACAGACGCTTTTGTTCCGCGGCCGGTTGTCGGTGGGCGGACTATTGTCGAAAGTATGTTCGAATCCTCGGAGGAAGCCGCGTTGCTGGCGCGGATCGCCGCGCAGGAGCGCGCCAAGTCGGCGGCCGCGGCGGACCAGGCTCGGGCGGCCGCAGCCCTCGACGCACTGCGCCGTGCGAACGAGGCGGCCGCCGGAGTGCCGGTCGCCCAGCGCGGCCGCGGAGTAGCCAGCGAGATCGCCTTGGCGCGACACGATTCCCCCGCCCGGGGCGGCAGACATCTCGGATTCGCGAAGGCGTTGGTTCACGAGATGCCCCACACCCTGGCCGCCCTCGAGAGCGGGCGATTGTCCGAATGGCGGGCCACCCTGATCGTTCGTGAGTCGGCTTGCCTGGACGTCGAGGACCGCCGCGCCCTGGACGCCGAACTGTGTGGCGACGGATCCTCGTTGGACGGGATGGGCGACGCGCGAATAGCCGCGGCCGCCCGGGCGATCGCCTATCGGCTCAATGCGCAGGCGGTGGTCGATCGTGCCGCCAAGGCCGAATCCGAACGCACAGTGACGATCCGGCCGGCCCCGGACACGATGACATGGGTGTCGGCATTACTGCCCGTAGCACAGGGCGTTTCGGTCTACGCGGCACTCAAGCGCGCCGCCGACACCACCGTCGATCAACGCTCGCGTGGCCAGGTGATGGCCGACACGCTGGTTGAGCGGGTTACCGGGTGCCCCGCCGAGGTCGCCCAGCCGGTAGCGGTCAACCTGGTCATCTCCGACGAATCGCTGTTCGGCGCTGCACCAACCGCGGCGAACGTCGACGGGTATGGCCCGATCCCCGCGGCCGTAGCCCGCCAACTCGTGAACGGTGCAGTGCTCGACCCCCGGTCCCGCGCCACGCTGCGCCGGCTCTACCGACATCCGCGCTCGGGGGCCCTGGTGGCGATGGAATCGCGGACGCGGCGTTTCCCGAAGAGCCTGGCCACCTTTATCGGGTTTCGCGATGGCCGCTGTCGCACCCCGTACTGCGATGCGCCCATCCGCCACCGCGACCACGCCAGGCCGCATCGTCGCGGTGGGTTGACGAGTGCGGCCAATGGGTTGGGCTTGTGTGAACGTTGCAACTACGTCAAGGAAGTTCCCGGTTGGCGCGTCGCGGCGGAAACCGACGAAAACGGTTTGCATACAGCAGTTTTCATTACGCCAACCGGCATGCACTATCGCTCCGGCGCGCCACCGGCATCCGGGCCGTTCGGGGTGGAACTCAGTGAGCTGGAAATCAGGATCGGCGTCCACCTGGCCGATCTCCACGCCGCCTAGCTGAGGCCCGCCGGCTTTTCCGGCTCGCAACGCGGGATACCAGAGCGCCCAAGGACGGCTATGCCGACTAGTCGACGTCTGCCTCATTCTTGGCCAGGCGTTGCGCGGTCAGGCCGGCATGCGCGATGCGGCGCAGTGCCGCGAGGATCGGCTCATAGAAGATAGTTCCGAGCACGGCGTATTCGATTGCTGCCGCCGGCGGTTCCAGCGGCATCTGCTCGATGTCGTAAGCGGCGATGGCACTGATATGTGGCGCGTACGCGCGCAGGCGATCCTCGGTCATCGGAACGCCCGCAGCCTGCGCGTCGGCAAGCGCGCGGTCAAGCTGCGCTACCGCGGGAAGATCGTCGGGCACCTCGAAGTCAAGCGCTGACAACGCGGCCCGAGCCCGGGGGCAGTCGCCATCGCTTGCGGCTTGGGTGGGGCGCGAAAGCGCCGCTGTCGCAGCGCCCAGCGTCGCGAAAAGCGACCGGCCCGGGTTGTCGATGAGTTCGACGACCGACCTGATCTGGGAGATCGCAAGACCGAGCGCGGACAGCGCCCTGATCAGCGCGATCCGTCGGACGTGCCGTTCGTCGTAGTGGGCGCGGGTCGAGCTGACTGCGTGGCCTGGCATCAGCACGTTCTCGCGTAGGTAGAACTTGATCGTCGGCACCGACACATGGGTGCGACTCGCCAGCTCCGACATCAGCACGGAAGCGCTCCTTGAAGAAGTCCTGCCACAACATCTTGACATTAGATACTTCGATTATCCAGTATTGGATAGTAGAAATATCTAATCGAACAATACGATTTCAGGAAGCTATTATGAGCACCTCGCTGATCACTCCCTTCATGAGCATCACGGTGGGGGCCACCATCATCTCGGTCGTCACCATCGCGTCCGGCGGCGCCTTCTTGCTGCGCGTGGTCACCGGAAATCACGAGGCCAACGGCCTGCAGAAGTCGTTTTTCCGAGCGGGCCATGCGCACGCCGGTGTGCTCGTGATGCTGGGCCTACTGCTGTCGGTGGTCGGCAACGCCGCGGGGGCGAGCCCCGCTGTGGCCAACGGCGGAGCGATCGCCGTGCTGCTGGCCGCCATCATGATGCCCGCGGGATTCTTCCTGTCGGTGCTCGGCCGCAACCCGGCGCGCCCGAACCGGATGATCGCGAGCGTGTGGCTCGGCGCGACGCTGCTGATTGCGGGTGTACTCACGTCCGGGGTGGCCACCCTCATCGCGGGAATCGACCGAATCTGAGGACCGCCCGGCCCGCCCGCTACCCTGACCAGGTGAATCGCTCGACCCGCTCGAACCTCACAGGCAATGCCGCCTCCATCCGCGAAGTGTGCGACGCCGGCCTGCTCGCCGGCGCGGTCACCATGGTCTGGCAGCGCGGAGAACTCCTGCAAGTCAACGAGATCGGCTACCGCGACGTGGATGCGGGGCTGCCGATGCAGCGCGACACGCTGTTTCGCATCGCGTCGATGACCAAGCCGGTGACGGTCGCGACGGTGATGAGCCTGGTCGACGAGGGCAAGCTGACGCTGAAGGATCCCGTGACCCGGTGGGCGCCGGAGCTGGCCGACCTGCGGGTGCTCGACGATCCGCACGGCCCGCTGGACCGCACCCACCCGGTGAACCGCGCCATCTTGATCGAGGATCTGCTCACCCACACCAGCGGCCTGGCCTACGGCTTCTCGGTGTCCGGGCCGATCGCCAAGGCTTATATGCGGCTGCCGTTCAACCAGGGCCCGGACGCCTGGCTGGCCGCGCTGGCCAAGCTGCCGCTGGTGCATCAGCCCGGGGACCGGGTCACCTACAGCCATTCCATCGACCTGCTGGGCGTCATCGCCGCCCGCATCGAGGACAAGCCGTTCCACCAGGTGCTCGACGAACGAATCCTGGGCCCCGCGGGCATGACGGACACCGGGTTCTTCGTCTCGCCCGAGGCGCGGCGCCGCGCGGCGACCATGTATCGGCTCGACGAGCACAGCCGGCTGCAGCACGGCGTGATGGGGCCGCCGCACATCACCCCGCCCTCGTTCTGCAACGCCGGCGGCGGATTGTGGTCCAGCGCCGACGATTACCTGCGATTCGTCCGGATGCTGCTCGGCGACGGGACACTCGACGGCGTGCGGGTGCTGTCGGAAGAATCCGTCCGGCTGATGCGCACCGACCGGCTCACCGACGAACAGAAGCGGCACAACTTCCTGGGTGCACCCTATTGGGTCGGCCGCGGCTTCGGGTTGAACCTGTCGGTGGTGACCGATCCGGCCAAGAGCGCACCGCTTTTCGGGCCGGGCGGTCTGGGCACCTTCAGCTGGCCCGGCGCGTACGGGACCTGGTGGCAGGCGGACCCCGACGCGGATCTGATCCTGCTCTACCTCATCCAGAATCTGCCCGACCTGACCGTCGATGCCGCCACCGCCGTCGCCGGCAACACGTCGCTGGCCAAACTGCGCACGGCGCAACCACGATTCGTCCGCAACACCTACCGCGCCCTCGGCCTTTAAAGTCACATCGCGATGCCCGAATATCCACCCGACCGCATCAGCGGGCCGCGGCTGTCGCTGCGGCCGCCTACGCTCGACGATGCCGGGGCGCTGTTCCAGCGGGTCGCCCGCGATCCACAGGTCACCAAGTATCTGCTGTGGGCGCCGCACCCCGACGTGGCCGCCACGCGGCGGGTGATCACCGAGAAACTGAACACCAGCGCGGACGAGAAGACCTGGGTGATCGAGTCGCGGCACCGCGGCGAGGTGATCGGGTTGGCCAGCTGCCGGCGCTCCGCGCCGCACTCGGTCGAGGTCGGCTACTGCCTGGGCCGCCGCTGGTGGGGAAAGGGGTTGATGTCCGAGGTGCTCGGCATGCTGCTCGCCGCCCTCGACGCCGACCGCGAGGTGTATCGGGTGTGGGCCACCTGCAGCGTGGACAACACGCGCTCGGCGCGACTGCTCGAGCACGCCGGCTTCTTCCTGGAGGGGCGGCTGGCCCGGCACGCGGTCTACCCGACCATGGGGCCCGAGCCCCAGGACAGCCTGCTCTACGCCAAGATTCTGCGCTGACTAGCTGTGCTGCACCGCGCCGTCGAGTTCGAGCGCGCGGCGCGCGTAGGCCCGCACGTCGGCGTCGCCGTCCTTGAGCGCGATGCCCAGCGCGTCCCGGGCGGCGGGCTCGCCGGCCCACCGGGTCAGGCTCAGCACGGCCGCCTTGCGCACGTCCAGATGGGCGTCACCGAGCGCCTCAGCCAGCTGCGGAACCGCGAAGTCGACCGGCGCGCCGCCCAGGGCGCGCGCCGCGCCTTCCCGCACCTGCCAGGCCGGCGCCCGCAGCGCCTGCTTGATGGCGGCGTAATCCTCTTCGCCACAACCCAATTGGCCCAACGCCGCCAGCGCGGCCGCCCGAACCAACGGGTCGGAGTCGGCGACGAGCCGGCGCACAGCCCCGGTCGCCGGGGCCGCCGCCCCCCTCAGCGTCGCCAGCCCGGCCGCCGCCGCGATGCGGACTTCCCGGTTCTCGTCGTCGGCGGCGGCGACCACGCCAGCCACGTCGTCGACGGACACCAGCGCGCGCACCGCCTCGATGCGCACCCGATGATCGACGTCCTCGAGGGCGCGACGGTATTGCCCGGCGTCGCCGGCCCGGCGGGCGGCCAGCACGTACACCGCCGCGGCCCGCACCACCCGATCGCCCGAATCCAGGTGCCGCCGCACGCTTTCCGGCTCCGGCAGCACCTCGACCAGCTCGCGGATGCCGTCGGCGCTGGTCAGTCGGACTCCCGCGTCGTCGTCGCTCAGCGCGGCGACCAGCGCCGGCGCGTACCCGTCGGGGATGTGCTCGGTCAACGTCGACACCGCGGTGCGGCGCACCCCGGGATCCGCGTCGGCGAGATAGGGGCCGAGGTCGGCCATCGTGGGCTCCTCGAGCGCCAGCACCTCGGCGATGCGCGGCGAGGGCGGCTCGAATGTCGTGCTGGCCGAGTTGATTCGGGACACCGCGGTGGCCGGCGCTTGCCCGCCGACCAGCGGCGGCTGCTCCACCGGGTACACCGTCTGGTCGGTGGGCGGCAGGCCGTCCAGCTCCGGGACGGGCACGAAGTAGGGCGCCACCGGCCGCTTGAGGAACACCATCTCGCCGTGGTCGTCCTTGCGCAGGTTGAGGTGATAACCCCATTGATTGTCGTCGCGGCCCGGCAGGTCGGCGCGGTCGTGGTACAGCCCCCAGCGCGATTCGGTGCGGGTGTGCGACGATCGGGCGGCCATCTCGGCGCAGTCCCGGATGAACGACACCTCGACCGCGCGCATCAGCTCGTGCGGATTGCGGGCGCCCATCTCGGCGATCTCGGCGCTCATCCGCTCGAAGGTGCGGATGGCCAGCGACAGCTTGGCCCCGGTCTTGGGGGGTGCGACGTAATCGTTGACGAAGCGACGCAGCTTGTATTCGACCTGCGGCTGCGGCGGTCCGTCCGGATGGCGCAGCGGGCGGTAGATCAGCTCGTGCGCCTCACGCACCTGATCCTCCGGAAGCTGTTGCGGCGCAGCCACTTCGGTCAGCGCCGAGGCGGCGTGCGTGCCGGCCAGATCGCCGAAGACGAACGCACCGATCATGTAGTTGTGCGGGACGCAGGCCATGTCGCCGGCGGCATACAGCCCGGGCACCGTGGTGCGGGCGTGCTCGTCGACCCACACCCCCGACGCGGAATGCCCGCTGCACAAGCCGATTTCGGAGATGTGCATCTCGATGTCGTGGGTGCGGTAGTCATGACCGCGGTTGGCGTGGAAGGTGCCCCGGGTCGGCCGCTCGGTGGTGTGCAGGATGTTTTCCAGCGCGGTCAGCGTCTCGGCGGGCAGGTGCGACACCTTGAGATAGATGGGCCCGCGCGCGGAGTCGATCTCACTCTTGACCTCGGCCATCATCTGCCCCGACCAGTAGTCGGAGTCGACGAACCGCTCGCCGTGCGCGTTGACCTGGTAGCCGCCAAAGGGATTCGCCACGTACGCACACGCCGGGCCGTTGTAGTCCTTGATCAGCGGGTTGACCTGGAAGCATTCGATGCCCGAGAGTTCCGCGCCTGCGTGGTAGGCCATCGAGTAGCCGTCGCCGGCGTTGGTCGGGTTCTCGTAGGTGCCGTACAGGTAGCCCGAGGCGGGCAGGCCGAGCCGGCCGCAAGCGCCGGTGGCCAGGATGACCGCCTTGGCGCCGACAGTGACGAATTCCCCGGTGCGCGTGTTCAGCGCCGCCGCACCGACCGCGCGCCCGCCGTCGGTCAGCACCCGGACCGGCATCAGCCGGTTCTCGATCTGGATCTTCTCGCGCATCGACCGCTGCCGCAGCACGCGATACAGCGCCTTCTTGACGTCCTTGCCTTCGGGCATGGGCAGCACGTAGGAGCCCGAGCGGTGCACCCGGCGCACGGCGTATTCGCCGTGCTCGTTCTTCTCGAATTTCACGCCGTAGCGCTCCAGCCGCTGCACCATCGCGAACCCGCGGGTGGCGGTCTGATACACGGTGCGCTGGTTGACGATTCCGTCGTTGGCGCGGGTGATCTCGGCGACGTAGTCCTCCGGTTCGGCCTTGCCGGGGATCACCGCGTTGTTCACCCCGTCCATGCCCATCGCCAGGGCGCCGGAATGGCGCACGTGGGCTTTCTCCAGCAGCAGCACCTGCGCGCCGTTCTCGGCGGCCGACAGCGCGGCCATGGTGCCCGCGGTGCCACCGCCGATGACGAGCACGTCACAGTCGAGCCGGATGGGGGTCGCCGGGTCGGGAATCTGCATCATGCCGCCACCGCCGAGTGATCCAGCGCCGCAATGACTTCGGCGCGCAGCGCGACGCGCTGCCGATCGACGCGCGGCTCCGGCACGTCGACCAGGGTGCGCAGCGGCTGACCGGCCTTGCCCAGCACGGCGATTCGATCGCCCAGCAGCAGCGCCTCGTCGACGTCGTGGGTGACGAACACGATCGTCGTCGGATGGGCACGCCAGGTGTCGATCAGCAGCCGCTGCATGGCCGTGCGGGTCTGGGTGTCCAGCGCGCCGAACGGCTCGTCCATCATCACCGCGCGCGGCGCCCCGGCCAGCCCGCGGGCCAGCTGGACGCGCTGGCGCATGCCGCCGGACAGGCTCTTGGGCAGATAGTCGCCGAAACCGGTCAGCCCCAGCTCGGCGATCCAGCGGTCCGCCTCGGCGCGCCGCCCGGCGCGGGAGACGCCGCGCAGCCGCAGGGCCAACTCGATGTTGGAGCGCACGGTGCGCCAGGGCAGCAGCGCGTTGTCCTGGAACACCATGCCCCGGTCGCCCGAGGTGGTCGTCACCTCGTCGCCGTCGGCCACGATCCGGCCCGCGTCGGGCCGCAGCAGCCCCGCCAGGGCCCGCAGCACCGTCGACTTGCCGCAGCCCGAAGGACCGGTGAGCACCAGGATCTCCCCCGGGCGCACCGTCAGGCTCAGCCCGTCGATCACGGGTTCTCCGGTGTAGGACAAGCGAACCCGATCCAGTTCCAGGCTCACTGGGGCTTGTTTGAGGGCTTGTTCGAGAGTCATCGCTGCTCCTCCTCCGCTCGCGGCAGCCAACTGGTCACCCGACGGCCCACGACCTCGACGGCCGCCGCTGTGGCGAAACCCAGCACGCCGATGGTGATGATGCCGACGAACACCTGGGGATAGGCCAGCACGGTGTAGTCCTGCCAGGTGCGATAGCCGATCCCGAGCCGGCCCGAGATCATCTCGGCGGAGATCACGCAGATCCACGCCACGCCCATGCCGACCGACAGGCCGCCGAACACCCCCGGCAGGATGCCCGGCAACACCACCTGCTTGAGCACGTCCCACCGGCCGCCGCCCAGGGTGCGCACCGAGTCCTCCCACAGCGTGGGCAGCGCGCGCACCGCGTGCCGGGTGCTGACCAGGATCGGGAAGTACGCCGCGAGGAAGGTGATGAACACGATGCCCGCCTCGTCGGTCGGGAACAGCAGGATCGCCACGGGCACCATCGCGATGGCCGGGACGGGCCGGACCAACTCGGTCAGCGGGCCGAAAGTGTTGGCGACCAACCGGGATCGGCCCAGCAGCACCCCCGTCGCGACGCCGACCACCGCGGCCAGGCCAAAGCCGGTGAGGATGCGGATCAGCGACTGCGCCAGGTCAAGCCAGTACTCGGAAGTCCCGAGCCGGCGGCCCAGCGCGTGCACGATCTCGGTGACGGTGGGCAGCGTGTCGAAGCGCAGCAGCAGCCGGACCTTGTCGGCGGTGAGCAGCTGCCACAGCCCGATCGCGACCACCACAGACACGAGCCGAAGCAGCCGCCACTGCCACGGCGAGCCGGCGCGCCGCGGGGTGGCCGCCGCCGGGACCGTGTCGACGACCTGCGCGGACACCGGGGCTGCCGGGTCGCCGGTCAGATAGGCAGTCATACCGAACCTCCAAGGGCCTGTTCGTAATTCACGATGGTGCCGCCCGGGTGCGCGGCGAGGTAACGATGCGCGCCGGCCGGCGTTCCGAACGGCAGATAGTTCTGTCCGTTTTGCACCCAGACCGCCTTGTCGGCGAACCACCGGGTGCCCAGCTCCGCATCGGGAACGTAGGCGGCGCGGACTTTGGCGCCGTGGGCGGTCGCGTCCCGCACGGCCCGCAGCAGGCTGGTCGGGTCGGCGACCGTTTGGGTGGAATCGGCACCGTCGAGCCACAGTTCGCTTGCCAGCGCGGGATCCCCGCGCAGCGCGGACGGGTTGGCGGTGGCGGCCCGGGCCGCGTCGTAGTTCAGGCCGCGAGCGCCGAACACGGTGCGCAGCGGCCCGTCCTGGACGAAGCCGGACACGTCGAGGTCGGCGAAGTCACCTATCGACTTCAGGTAGGGCACATCGTTTTTCAGCGCCTCCACCAGTGACGGCTTGAGGGTGGTGTCGAACGAGGTACCGCCGGGGCCGTTGTACAGGTACACCACTTCCTGCGGCAGGCCGCTGCCCTGCGCGACGATGCGCGCCGCCTCGAGCGGCTTGGAGTTGAGGAAGTCTCCTGCGTCCAGTTGTGCCTGCAGGAAGGCGCCCAGCACCTCCGGATGCGACGCCGCATACGAGCGCCGCACCACCACCCCGTGCAGGGTGGGCAGGTTCAGTTCGGCCCCGTCGTAGAGCAGATTGGCCTTGCCCTGAAACACCAGCAGGCCGGGCCAGGCGACGAACTGCGAAAGACCCTGCACCTGACCGGATTCCAAAGCGGATGCGCCCACCTGCGGTTGCTGGTTGAGCACTTCCACACCTTTGATCCCGGCCCGGTCCAGCGCTCGCATCAACGTGCCGTGCCCGGCCGACCCCACGCTGGCCGAGACCTTGGAGCCGGCCAGGTCGCTCAACGTGGTCGCCGACGAACCCGGCGCCACCACCACCATGTTCAGGGCGCCCTTGGGGTTGTAGCCGGTGATGGAGACGATCTCGGTTTTCGCCAGCGGGTTGGCCTGCGTCTTGGAGCCGTTGATCAGCATCGGGTAGTCGCCCATCGAGCCGATGTCGATCTTCTCGGCGAGCATCTGCGCGGTGATCGGCGCGCCGGTGTCGTAATCCTGCCAGCGCACCGCGTATTTGGTGCCGGTGCGGGTGGTGATGTCGGCCAGCCGGCGCTCCAGGTAGCCCTGCGCGCGCAGCAGCGTACCGGCGGTGACGGTGTTGATGGTCTTGGACTGATATCCCACCACCACGTTGACCACACCGGATGATTGCGACAGGGATTCCAGTGAGCAACCGGCGGTGAGCGCGGCGATCGCGATCACGACCGACGCCAGCGCAATGGCGCGTCGTTTCATCAAAGATCCTGGGGTTGAATGCTTTTCAGCGAAGGAGATAGGGCATGTTGACGGTGACGGCGCCGGTGGGACAGCGCGCCGCGCAGGGGCCGCAGTACCAGCACTCGTCGACGTGCATGAAGGCCTTGCCGGTGTCGGGGTTGATGGCCAGCGCATCCAGCGGGCAGACCTCCACGCACAGCGTGCACCCGTCGATACACAGCGACTCGTCGATGGTGACCGGCACGTCGGCGCGGTTGTTGTTGATCAGCGTCATGGGTTGCTCCTCGTCGGCTCGGCTCTAGTTAGGTTGCCGCGCATGGTGATTCGGTCACCGCGCATCCGGATGTACTCCAGGTCGACCGGGGTGCCGTCGGCCAGGCTGGTCAGCCGCTCCAGCATCAGCAGCGCCGCGCCGTCGGGCACCTGCAGCGTGGCCGCCGAGTGCGCGTCGGCCGGGATGGCCTCGAGCGCCAGCGCCGCCGAGCCCAGCCGCTGCCCGCTCACCTCCTCGATGAGGGAGAACAGGTCGTTGGTTTCCAGCGGATGGTCGAGCACCCGCCGGCCGATGTCCGGGGCGAGGTAGGTGAGGTCCAGGCTGAGCGGCAGGTCACCCAGGTAACGCAACCGCTCGACGAACACCGCCGGCTCGCCCGGCTGCAACCGCAGCCGGCGGGCCACCGACGGCGGCGCGGTGACCGGCATCGCGGCGCGCACCTCGTTGCGGACCTCGCCGAGATCCTTGAACGTCTCCTTCAGGCCCAGCAGCGCGTCGAGGCCGTGGTCGTATTTGCGCTGCGCGACGTGCGTGCCCACCTTCGGCCCGCGGTCGATCAGCCCCTCTTGCTTGAGGACGGCCAGCGCCTCGCGAATGGTGTTGCGCGATACCGAGAATTCGGCGGCCAGCTGCTGTTCGGCGGGCAGGCCCGCCGGATAGGCGTCGGCGTGGATCTGTTGGCGCAGCACGTCGGCGACCCGGCGGGCGCGATTGGCCCGGGAGTCTTGAATATCCCGGCTCGGTACTGGGTGCGCCACGGGAGTCACGCTAACGCAGCTCAGGGCCACTTTTCGGGTCGCCGATGGGCGTCGGTGCCGGCGCCCGGGCGTATTGCGCCGGGCGGCGTTCGGGCCCGACCAGCGAAAACCGCCACCCGCCGCGGCATTGCGCCACCTGCGGGAACCCGTCGGCTTTGTGATCCCGGTGAGCAGAACCTGCCATGCCGTCAAACTCCGGATTCCGTGTCGCGCACCGATGGCGGAAGATAACGTGCATGACCGACGTCTCGAGACTCGCGTTGACCAAGGTGCCGGCCGTCACCCTCGGCTTTTGGGTCATCAAGGTGTTGGCGACGACGTTGGGCGAGACGGGCGGCGACACCGTCACGATGACCCTGAATTGGGGCTACGCCGCCGGGGTCGCGATCTTCGGCGTCGCGCTGGTGGCGCTGGTTGCGGCGCAGATCCTGGCCAAGCGGTTCCACGCGGTCCTGTACTGGGCGACGATCGTGGCCTCGACGACGTTCGGCACCGTGCTGGCCGACTTCGCGGACTGCTCGCTCGGCATCGGTTACACGGGCGGATCGCTGCTGCTGCTGGCCTGCCTGCTGGCCACCCTGGGCTGGTGGCGGTGGTCCCAGGGCACCGTATCGGTCAGCACCGTCTCGACGCCCAGAGTGGAGGCCTTCTACTGGGCGACCATCACCTTCTCGCAGACGCTGGGCACCGCGCTCGGCGATTGGCTGGCGGACACACGCGATCTCGGTTACGAACGCGGCGCGCTGGTGTTCGCGGTCGGCCTGGCGGCGGTCGCCGCCCTGTACTTCTGGACCTCCATTTCCCGCGTCACCTTGTTCTGGGTCGCGTTCATCCTCACCCGGCCGCTGGGGGCGACGGTGGGTGACTTCATCGACAAGCCCGTCGCCGACGGCGGCCTGGCGTGGAGCCGCCCGCTGGCCTCCGCGGTGATCGCGGCGCTCATCGCGGTGTTGCTGGTCATCATCCCGCAGCGCCCCGGCAGGCACCCCGGCCAGCCCAAAGACGATGCGCCGGAAGCCGATCCGGCCGGCGGTGCCGAGCGCTCGGACCGCGACGCGCGCTGAGCGGCCGGTCCGGCGCCCGCGCTCAGCGAGAAGTTAACTCCGAAACCGGGCGCCACCCGCGGCAATGACGCCGGCCCGAGCCGGCTCTCAACGATTTCACAGCGCTTCGGCCGTAGCGTGGCAAAGATCGGTGATCACGGCGTACAAAGGAGCGGGGATGCCACCCGGCACGCGCCAGCTTGCAGGCACGCCCGTGATGATGCTTCCCCCAATGGGTTTGCGGGAGCGTCGCATTGAGGAATGCCCGACCATGTGGTTCAACCGCGACTTCTTCGAACGACCGTGGCCCGACTGGGCAATCGACGTCGACGTCGAGCGCCTGACGACGTTCTTCAGCCACACCACTCCCGGTGAGACCCTCGTCGGCCACCCGGTGCGCGTCACGCTGCGAAGCGCCGGCGCCGTGTGGGTGGCGACCAACCGGTTCTGCCGCATGGGCGGCCCGTTCGCCGAGGTGCTGATCGAGGCTCGCTGGCCCGACTGAGGCCGGGTCCGGCTCTCGACGTAGCGTTGACACATGAGAGTCCTGCTCGTCGAGGATGAACCACGGCTGTCCGCGACCGTGACCAGGGGGCTCAAGGCGGAGGGGTTCGTCGTGGTGGCCGTCGGCAACGGTGTCGACGGGCTGCGGGAAGCCACCGAAAACGCTTTTGACGTAATCGTTCTCGACATCATGCTGCCCGGCCTCAGCGGTTATGAGGTGCTGCGGCGGATGCGGTCGCACAACGTGTGGACGCCGGTGCTCATGCTCACCGCCAAGGACGGCGAATACGACGAGACCGATGCGTTCGATCTTGGTGCCGATGACTATCTGACCAAGCCGTTCTCGTTCCGGGTGCTGGTGGCGCGGCTGCGGGCGCTGGTTCGCCGCGGCGCACCGGCGCGGCCGGTGGTGCTCAAAGCCGGGTCGCTGGCGCTCGATCCCGCCCGGCACACGGTGAAACGGGGCTCGACGCCGATCGCGTTGACTCCCCGCGAGTACGGCGTGCTCGAGTACCTGATGCGCAACATGGACGTGGTGGTGACCAAGGCCGAGATCCTGCGGAACGTCTGGGATGCCCACCATCACGGCCCGGACAACGTCGTCGAGGTCTATGTGGGCTACCTGCGCCGCAAGATCGATGTTCCCTTCGGTACCAACACCATCGAGACGATCCGGGGCGTCGGCTACCGGTTGCTGTGCTGAGACCCCTGCCGCGGCAACGTCACAACCATCGTGGTTCCCCCGTACGGCGGGTCGTCGATGGCGACCGTGCCCCCGTGGGCGGTGACGACCTCGGTGACGATCGCCAGGCCCAGCCCAGTCCCGCCCCCGCTGCGGGCCCGGTCGGAGTCCAGGCGCACGAAACGTTCGAACACCCGGTCGCGGTCGGCGGGGGCGATTCCGGGGCCGTCATCGCTGACGGTCAGGATCGCCGTCGCGTCATCGCCGCGGACTTCGATGGCGACACACGAAATCGCATGTCGCACAGCATTTTCGACGAGGTTGCGGATCATCCGCGACATCGCCACCGGGTCGGCGTCCAGGCGCACCGGACGGAGTTCGGTGTGGATCACGCACCGTGCGTCGCGCCGGGCCCGGTCGGCCTCGGCCCGCGCGAGGTCGTCGAGGGCCACCGGCTCCTTGCGCCGCAGCAGCCGCTGCTCGTCCGCGCGGGCCAGCAGCAGCAGGTCTTCGATCAGCGTGTGCATGCGCTGCGCCTCGGGCAGCAACGTATTGACCGCCAGCTCGGCGTCGAGCAGGTCGGGATGGGCCTCGGCCACTTCCAGCCCGGAGATGATGGTGGCCAGCGGGCTGCGCAACTCGTGGGAGGCGTCGCCGACGAAGCGTTGCTGCGCGCGGTGACCCGCTTCCAGCCGCGAGAGCATCTCGTTCATGGTGACGGCCAGGGCCGCGATCTCGTCGTGGCTGTCGGGGACCGGAACCCGCTCGGCCAGATCGGACGTCGAGATGTCGGCCACCCTGGTCCGGATCGCGTCCACCGACTGCAGCGAGCGGCGCACCAGCCAGTAGGTCGCCCCCGCCACCACCGCGACAATCACCGGCGCGCTGCAGGCCAACAGGATCGCCAGGGCCCGCGCGGTCCCCTCGACCGCCTCGCTGCCCCCGCCCACCAGC